>NZ_RAWR01000016.1:0-71635 GCF_003986945.1 Corallococcus sp. AB018
TGAGCGTCTCGTGGGCTCGGAGATGTGTATAAGGGACAGGGGGCGCTCCGGGTGGTCGCCGTGGCCTGCGGCTTGAGCTCGTTGCGCGCCGACACGCCCTGCGCCGGCTCCATGGAGGAGCACGCGCTCACGAGGCTGGCGCAGAGGAGGGCACCACTGACGAAGGACACGCGGCGCTTCGAGAAGAAAGGGGACATGGGCGGCTCCGGGACGACGGGAGGAAGTCAGCGTGCCCCTGGAAACGGCCGACCTCCGGAATGGGTTTATCCGGTGAATTTTTCCCGGACCCAGGCGTGGGCCGCGCTTGCGTGGGGGGACCCCTTTTGCGACGGTCCCCGGCCATGGAGACGACACGACCGTTCCGGATTCTGGGCATCCAGCAGATCGCCATCGGGGGGCTGGACAAGGGCGCCCTGCGCAAGCTGTGGGTGGACACGCTGGGCCTGACGGCCCACGGCACCTACCGCAGCGAGAAGGAGAACGTGGACGAGGACATCGTCGTGGCGGGCGCGGGCCCCTTCAAGGTGGAGGTGGACTTGATGCAGCCCGTCAATCCCGACGGCCGTCCCAAGGTGCACGACCCGGCGCTCAACCACGTGGGTCTGTGGGTGGACGACCTGGCGGTGGCCGTCAAGTGGCTGGAAGGGCAGGGCATGCGCTTCACGCCCGGCGGCATCCGCAAGGGCGCGGCGGGCTTCGACGTGTGCTTCATCCACCCGAAGGCCAGCGATCAGTTCCCGCTGAGCGGAGAGGGCGTGCTGATTGAGCTGGTGCAGGCCCCGCCGGAGATCATCCGCGCCTTCGAACAGGCCGCAGCCAACGCGGCGCACTGAGCAGCCACTGTCCGGCGCGCGCGAAGGCCTTCTTCACCGCGCGCTCCACCGGATCCCACGCGATGCACAGCACGTACGTGCACGCGATGAGCAGCGCGAGCAGGCCGGCGTACTTCAGCCATCCGCTGGAGTCGCCCCACAGCTTCTGGAACGAGAAGACGCCGAAGACGCGGTAGTACAGCAGCATCTCGTGGAAGAAGTACGCGGACAGCGACGAGGTGCCGAAGACTTCCAGGAAGCGACGTGCGCGTGAAGGCTTCGCGTCCGGCGCCATCCGTCCCTCCACCCACAGCAACACGAGCAACACCGCGCAGACCCACATGAAGCGGGTGGCGGAGTTGGACGGGTTGGTGACGAAGAAGCGGTGAGGCGGATAGAGGTCGTTGAGCACGCGCGGCATCAGCGTGCCCAGCAGCCCCAGCGCGATGAGGAAGCCCAGGGCCCGCGCCAGGCCCTTGCGGCCCCACGCCCCCGCGATGCAGCCCGCGAAGGCGCCCAGCCACGCGAAGCCCACCCACGGCACCAGCGGGAAGGGGGCCCAGTTGGACTTGCGCAGGAACGACGCCCACGGCTCGCCCGCGGAGTCGCTGAAGGGCGCCAACGCGAACGCCACCATCGCCAGGACGAAGGCGGTGCCCGCGAGTACGCGCGGACGTGGGGCGAGCAGCGCGGCCATGGGCAGGGTGAGCAGCAGGCACAGCCCCACGCAGTGGAGGATGTCCAGGCGCAGCAGCCACACGGGCTCGGAGCGGATGGGGAACCACACCCAGTTGACGAGCGCGGCGACGGCGAACACCTCCGTGATGCGGCGCAGGTTGCGGCGCACGCGCTCGTTCAGCACTCCGGAGGCGGCGCTGCGCACCATGAGCAGCGCCAGCGCGAACCCGGCGGAGAAGATGAACGCGGGGGCCACCAGCCCGTCTACCTTGAGCAGCCGTCCGGTCCACACGCTCTTGCGCAGCTCGGGTGTGAGCAGCACGAGCGCATGGGTCTGGATCATCAAGAGGACGGAGAGGCCGCGCAGCCAGTCGATGGCGCGCACGCGCTCGCGGGAGACGGGGGCGGCGGAGGGCAGGGTGCTCACGGGGGGCGCTACCCTACGTCGGTCCCGCGAGCGGTTGCACGCGCCCGCGGGACCGGAAACTCGTTGGACTACCAGCTGACGGCGTCGAGGTAGACCGTGCCCATCCACGTGCCCGTCGTCTGGAGCTCCACGCCCAGCTGGTACAGCGGGGTGGTGGATCCGGACGGCAGCTTCACGGTGATGGCGTTCCACGCGCCGGCCTTGAGGCTACTGACGGCGATCCAGTTGCCCGTCCAGCGCCAGTTCGCGGAGGCGCCTTCCAGGGTGTACGGCTGGACGCCGGTGATCTTGCTGCCGGTGGGCAGCCACAGCTGGAACGTCACCGTCTTGCCGGACGGCACGGCCGCGTTGGCCACGGCCACCGTGCCCTTGCCGGACGTGCCGTTGAAGGGCACGGCCAGCGAACGGGTGCCCGCGGAGGCCTTGGCGGTGGTGGTGCTCACGGCGGACAGCGCGGCGCCGCTGGCGCTCCAGCCCTGCGCGTTGGACTCGAAGCCGTACTTCGACGGGTCGGCCGGGGTGCCCGCGTCGGAGGTGCCGGTGCCGCCATCCGTGCCGGCATCCGGACGTGTGCCGCCGTCCACGCCGCCGTCGGTGCCGGCATCCGGACGCGTGCCGCCGTCGGGAGTGCCCGCGTCGACCGGCGGGGTGCCGGCGTCCACGGTGCCTCCATCGGTGGATCCGCCGCCGCCCGGGGGCGGAAGCGTGGTGCCGGCCGCGGGCAGGCTCAGTCCGCCCGCGTTGAGGAACGTGCCCGCGCGCTGCTTCAGGTACGGCTGGCCGTCGGTGCCCTGGTCGTTCTGGTAGGAACTCTGGCCGCCCGCGCCCGCGCCGTACATCAGTGCGACGACGCCTACGTTGGCGAACTTGCGCCGGTGCGCGTCACCGCTCGTGCCGAAGAAGTACTCGGTGCGGTTGTCCTTGTAGCCCTGGCGCGCCCCGCCGCTGTTGTTGATGTTGAGGTGGTTGGAGTTGCCCAGCGGGATCTGCCACAGCATCCAGCGCTTGCCGGAGGTCTGATTCCAGAGGCGCAGCCACTCCGCGTAGCGGTTGTACGAGCGCGACGTGAGCGACGCCGCATCGCTCATGTCCCAGGTGTGATCCGCGCCCTGCGTGAGCCGGTAGAAGTCCGCGTCGCGATCCAGCGGATCGCCCACGACCACGTCGTAGGTGGCGCCGGTGACGTTGGTGCCCAGGCCCAGCGGCTTGAGGAAGTTGACGACCTTGTCCACCTCCGGCTGGAGCGGATCCGTGAGCGAGTTGAACGCGATGTCCTTGCCGCTGGCCCACGCGGAGATGTGCAGGCCCAGCACGACGTTGTTCGCGCCCACGGCCTTGCGCAGCTGGAGGAACGCCAGGCTCCACCCGGCGACGGTGTTGGGCAGGCCCGCCAGCTCCGGCATCCCCGAGGAGGCGATGGCCGCGGGGACGTTGGGGTTGGAGGCCGTCTGGAACTGGAGGAAGCCCACCGCGTCCGGCTCCACGTGGAGGATGACCGGGCTGCCGAAGGCCTTCGCGCGCTGGAGGAGCAGCTTCACGTCCTCGAAGTAGCTGCGCATGGTGGAGGCGTTCTTCAGCTTCGCGAGGGTCTCCTGCTCGCCGCCGCCCGGCTCACCGAAGAGCTGGTAGTAGGTGACGACGGGGACGTAGCCCTGCGCCTTCGACTCGGTGAAGAAGCTGGCCGCCCAGCTGCCGTCGCGGGCGCCGTAGCCCCAGTTGTCCGCCCAGCCCTTGGTGAAGTAGCGGTAGCGCGCGTCCCACGGCACGTTGCTGTCGCGCATCCAGTTCTGGCCGGCCTCCTCGAAGAGGCCCACCATCAAGCGATTCTGGAAGGCCGGGGGCACGGGGCCCTGCACACCCGTGGCGGCCTGGGCGGACAGCGCCCCGAGACACGTCAGCGTCAGCAGCGCCGCGAAAGCGCGTCGAATGGTGTTGGTCATGGAGGCGCTAGTACGCCCAGGCGCCCCCAGTCCTTCCGGTGCCGGCCCGCATCCCCCCTGGACGGCCGCTCACCCTCCACGCCACCGGGCGGGCGCCCTTCGACATCGGACATGGACTCCGGAGGTGGGAGAGTCCCCCCCTGCACGTGCGCCTGCGGCGCTAGCGTGCCCATGTTGGATCACCCGGGCATCTTCCGCGTCGAGGGAATGCAGAAGGCGGAAGGTAACAGCTCGCCGCGCCCCGTCTGGACGGGGCGAGGAGGGGCGAGGCCGGAGCCGGAGGAAGAGAGCCCGTCCTTTGCCGCGACGAGGGAGGAGCCGAAGAAGGAGCGCACACCACGATTGGACTCTCGCCAGGCTGCTACGCAGGACGGAAAGCGCTGGACGTGTTCGCTTGCTCGAAGTGTGGAAACAGGAGATGCGCTCATCCAGCGCGCCTTCGCCGCCCTTTCAAAATGTCTCGAGGAAGGTCTTCATCTCGCGCAGCACCTCGTCATGGTTGGTGAGCCAGACGTAGTGCCGCGCGTGCTCGAGCTTGATGCCCTTCCAGTTCGGCATGCTCATCACGCTCAGCATTTCGGCGTCCCGCTGGAGCGCCCTGGCGCTCAGGGTCCTCAACTTCTCCTGCACGGGAAGGTCCATTTGGGAGAAGCCTGGGAGGTCCTCCGCCCGCCCGGACCGAGGCTGATCCACGTAGAGGAAGAGCACGGCCGCCGTCACGGCCGCGAAGTCCACCTGCGAGAAACCCTTCATCACCCGCTCCTCCGCGTGCGGCCACCTGCGGGCGCGCAGGTAGTGCCCGGTCTTCGGATCGAACTCGTTCGCCTCGTCGATCTCGTGCGCGGGGAACGCTCCTCCGACGTCACGCGCGAGCGCGGCGGCGAGCGCGGCGCGTGAGGCCACGTCCTCGGGAGCGGGCTCGCTCGGAGGAGGCATGGGCAGGACCGAAAGGAGCTCCGCCAGCAGGTCACCGTTGGTCCTCACGTCCAGGTAGACCACCTTCTCCACGCGCTCCGGGTGATGGGTTGCCACCCAGGTGAGCTCTGGCCCGGCGGCGGAGTGGCCCACGAATGACGCCTTCGCGATTCCCAGCCCCTCCAGCACCCGGACGACGTCCTCGCCCAGGGTGGCGGTGTCGTAGCCCTGCTCGGGCCAGCTCGACGAGCCAAACCCCCGGCGGGTGACGGCGTAGACGTGATGGGCCGCGGTGAACTCCGGCGCGAAGGTGTCGAACACGTGGCCCGTGTTGCCCAGGCCCGACAGGAAGACGAGCGCGGGTCCCTGGCCTCCGAAGTCGAGCAGCTCGAGCTCGACCCCCTCGGCCACCTTCACCCGCTTCACCTGATGCAACGCGCTGGAGTCGGCAGAAGCCGGGACCGGGACGGACTTCGTCGTCACACAGGCAAACAGCGGCAAGCAGAGGAGGAGGAGTTTTCGCATGGACTGACTCAACTACAGGGAATGCGGAGACCACCAGGGAAGCCCATGGGTAACAGCTCGCCGCGCCCCATCTGGACGGGGCGTGGATGAGCCCCCGCCCGGCTTCGAGGAAGCCGCGGCGGAGCTGGAGAAGACCGTGACGGAAGCGGGGCAGGTCCTGGTGGAGCTGGGACGCCGGAGCCGCCGTCCTTCGTCGGTTCGTGTGGACGACATCACCACGAGATAGCGGAAGGCTGGGCCGTCATGTGCCCCCAGTGTGCCTTTGCTACCCGCGCCGCTACGCGACCGAGCTCCGGACCACGGCGTCCTCGATGCGTCGCAGGCACGCGGTCAGATGCCGCGCCAGGGTCTCGACGTTCGGCGGTTCGATCATCGTCTGGTGATTGCCGGGCACGGGCAGCACCTCCAGTCCGTGCCGCACGAGCATCTGCCAGGGCTGTTCCGGGTGCAGCGGATGGGGTGGCACGTGGACCTGGGCCTTCAGGTATGTGGCCGCGCCCTCGTAGGGCACGGGCGCATAGCTGAAGAGGGCGCGCATGTGGGCCTTCCACACGTCCAGGAAGATCTCCAGGTCGCGCAGCGAATACGAGTCCGGCACGGTCGCGCCTTCGCGCGCCTGGCGCAGCACCTCCTTCATCTGCTCGTGCGGAGGCATCGCGCGCAGGCGCTGGGCGAGCGTCGGTGTGTCATCTCCGAACATGGCCGCGAGCAGCGCGGCGTCGTCCTCGAACTGCGTCGGCATCTGACCCGGGCCGGGCGTGTCGAGGAAGACGAGCAGCTCCGGAGGAACGCCCAGCTTGAGCATGCGCTGGGCCATCTCATAGACGATGGTGCCGCCCATGGAGAGGCCCACGAGGTAGTAGGGCCCCTGGGGCTGCCACTGGAGCATCAAGTTCAGGTGATGTGACGCGAGCGCCTCGATGCTGCTCAGTGGCGGGCACTCGCCATTCACGCCGGGGGCCTGGAAGCCGTACACCGTGCGGTCGGGGCCGAGCGCCCGCACGAGGTCCTGGTAGCAGAACACCGTGCCGCCCACCGGATGCATGCACCACAGCGGCGGAAGGTCCGAGCGTCCCTGCTGGAGCTGCACGATGCCTTCCGGGAGCGCGGGGCCTGCTTCGGCCACTGGTGCATCCGGCGTGAGCTTCGCCTGGATCCACTGGGCCATCGCCGCGACCGTTGGACTCTGGAAGAGGACCTGGAGCGGGACCTTGAACGGGAAGTGCTCCGACAGCTTGGAGACGAGCTGCGCCGCGAGCAGCGAGTGGCCGCCCAGGTCGAAGAAGCTCGCGGTGACGCTGATGACCGTGCGCCCCAGGACCTCCGCCCAGATGTCCGCGATCTGTTGTTCCAGCGGCGTACGAGGCATCACGCCGGCCTCCTCCGTGTCCGTGCTGTCGGAAGGACGAGGCAGCGCGCGGCGGTCCACCTTGCCGTTCGCGTTGAGCGGCAGTGCGTCCATCAGCACGAACGCGGAGGGGACCATGTGGCTGGGGAGCGAAGCCTGGACGTGAGAACGCAGGTCGCTGGCCGTCACCGTGTCGCGGTACGTGACGTAGGCGACCAGCCGCTTGTCACCAGGCGAATCCTCGCGCACGAGCACCAACACTTCGCGCACGGCCGGGTGCTGGCGCAGCACGGCTTCGATTTCCCCGGGCTCGATGCGGAAGCCGCGCACCTTGACCTGGTGGTCGCGGCGTCCCACGAAGTCGAACGCACCGTCGTAGCGCTGACGGACGAGGTCGCCAGTGCGGTAGAGCCGGGCTCCTGGAGTAGAGGCGAAGGGGTGGGGCACGAAGGCAGTGGCCGTGAGGTCGGGCCGCTCCCAGTAGCCCCAGGCGAGGCCGTCACCGCCGACGAACAGCTCACCGACGATGCCCGGCGCCACCGGGTGCAGGTGCGCGTCCAGCACGTAGGCCGTGCTGTTGGAGAGGGGCTTGCCAATGGGCACCGTGCCCGCGACGGACTCCGTGACGAGATGCCACGTGCTGAACGTGGTGTTCTCCGTGGGGCCGTAGACGTGCACCAGCCTGCGAGGCCCACCGTGTTCGCGCAGCCGGTTCACGCAAGCCGGGTCTGATGCCTCGCCACCGAAGAGGAGCGTGGACAGGCCGTTGAAGGCCGTGGGCTCCATCCGGGCGACGTGGTTGAAGAGGGCCGTGGTGAGGAACAGAGCGGTGATGCGCTCGTCCCGCAGGCCCCGGGCCAGCGTCGCGGGATCGATGATGTCTTCCTTCGAGAACAGGACGAGCGTCGCGCCGTTGAGCAGCGCACCCCACACCTCGAAGGTCGAGGCGTCGAAGGACACCGTCGCGGCCTGGGCCACGCGGTCGCCTGGACCGAAGGGGATGTAGTCCGGATCCATCACCAGCCGCATCACGGCCTGATGCGGAACGCAGACGCCCTTGGGCCGGCCCGTGGAACCGGATGTGTAGATGACGTACGCAGGCTCCAGGGGATGGAAGCGCGTCGCATCGTAGGGCGAGCCGGACTGCGCGGGGGCCTCCAACGCATCGATGCGGATGGGTCCCACGCTGTCTGAAGTGAACCGGATCGAGGATGTCGTGCCCGTGATGATCCGATGCACCTTCGCATCGGAGATCATGAGGGCCAGTCGATCCACCGGGTAGTCCGAATCCAACGGCACGTAGGCGCCACCCGCCTTGAGCACGGCGACGAGCGCCACGATGAGGTCGATGGAGCGCGGCAGGCACACGCCCACGCGGGGCGCATCCGGCCCGATGCCCTGCGCCTTGAGCGTCCACGCGAGCTGATTGGCGCGGGCGTCCAGCTCCGCGTAGGTGAGCGATTGGGCGCCATGCCGCACGGCGATGGCCTCCGGGCGCGTGGCCACCTGGGCTTCGAAGGCCTGCACCAGGGAGCTGTCCCTCGGATAGGGCCGGCTCGTCTCGTTCCATTCCGTGAGGACCTGCTGGCGCTCTGCTTCGGACAGCCAGGGCAGGTCATGGATGGCGGCATCGGGCTGGTGCAGCGCGCCTTCGAGGATGCGACGGAAGTGGTCCGCCATCCGTTCGAGGGCGCGGGGCTCGAACAGCGAGGTCGCGTACTCGAGCGTGCCGCTGATTCCTTCCTGAGTTTCGGTCAGGGCCAGGGTGAGGTCGAACTTGGAGGTCGGGGTCTGGAACTCCAGCGCCTGGACCTGGAGACCCGGAAGCTGGGGCGGTGTCCCGGGCGCGTTCTGCAAGGTGAACATCACCTGCACCAGCGGCCCGTGGCTCAGGGCGCGTTCGACGTGCAGTTCCTCGACGAGCTTTTCAAACGGCAGTTCCTGATGCGCGTACGCGCCCAGCGCCCGGTCCCGCACCTGCCGCAGCACTTCACGGAACGACGCACCGTCGCGCAGGTGGGCCCGCAGCGGCAGCGTGTTGACGAAGAAGCCGATGAGGCCTTCCACCTCCTCGCGGGTGCGGTTGGCGATGGGCGTGCCGACGATGAAGTCCCGCTGCCCGCTGTAGCGCGACAGCAGCAACTGGAAGCCCGCCATCAACGTCATGAACAGCGTGGCTCCTTCCTGGCGGCCCAGGCCCGTCAGTGCGTCGAGCACGGTGCGGGGGAGGGTGAACTCGTGGGTGGAGCCCGCGAACTGCTGCACGGTCGGACGAGGATGGTCGGTGGGCAGCTCCAGGACGTGCGGCGCGTCCGCCAAGTGCTGCTTCCAGAAGTCGAGCTGCCGCTGGAGCACCTCACCCTGGAGCCAATGGCGCTGCCACGCCGCGTAGTCCGCGTACTGCACGGGCAGGGCCGCCAGGTCCGAGGCCCGGCCTGCGTGATGCGCCTGATATCCGGCGGACAGCTCGCGGTAGAGCACGCCCATCGACCAGCCGTCGGACACGATGTGATGCAGGTTGAGCAGCAGCACATGGTGTCCAGCGTCCTCGCGCACCAGGAGGGCGCGGAACAGCGGACCCTCCGCGAGGTCAAAGGGTGTCTCCGCGTCCTCGCGCAGCAGGGCTTCCGCCTCGGTCCTGGAGGATGCTTCGACCCGGCGAAGGGACACGGGCATCCGGGGGAGGATGCGCTGCACGGGGACTCCTTCCCCCGGGAACACCGTGCGCAGGGATTCGTGCCGGTCCACCAGTGCCTGGAGCGCATGCTCCATCGCGTCCACGTTCAGCGTGCCTTCCAGCCGCAGCACCATGGGCATGTTGTACGCGGCCCGGTCCGAGTGGAACTGGTTGAGGAACCAGAGCCGCTCCTGCGCGAACGACAGGGGCGGCGGTCCCTCGCGCTGCCAGGTCCGGAGCGCGGGGCCGGACAGGGACGGGTCCTGCGTGCGGCCTTCCAACGCGCGTGCCATGCCTTCGATGGTCGGGAACTCGAAGAGGGTCCGCACAGGGACAGGAATGCCCAGCGCCTGTGAGGTCCGGGAGACGATCTGCGTGGCCAGCAGCGAATGCCCACTCAGGTCGAAGAAGTTCGCATCGACGGGGACGTGAGCGCGCTGGAGCACCGCGCACCAGATGGCGCTCAACGTCTGTTCCAGGGCAGTCAGGGCCCGTGTGCCCACCGTTGCCGAAGCCTCGCTGTCTGGCACTGGCAGCGCGCGGCGGTCCACCTTCCCGTTGGGCGTCATGGGCAGCGCGTCCAGCAGCACGAACGCGGAGGGGACCATGTGACTGGGGAGCGAAGCCTGGACATGCGCGCGCAGGTCGCTGGCCGTCACAGCGTCACGGAAGGTGACGTAGGAAACCAATCGCTTGTCACCGGGCGAGTCCTCACGCACGAGCACCAGTGCTTCACGCACGGCAGGGTGCTGGCGCAGGACGGCTTCGACTTCACCGGGTTCGATGCGGAAGCCGCGCACCTTGACCTGATGGTCGCGGCGGCCCACGAAGTCGAACGCGCCGTCATGGCGTTGCCGGACGAGGTCGCCGGTGCGGTAGAGCCGGGCGCCGGGCACGGAGGCGAAGGGGTGGGGAATGAAGGCGGTAGCGGTGAGGTCTGGCCGCTCCCAGTAGCCCCACGCGAGGCCGTCACCGCCGACGAACAACTCGCCCACGATGCCCGGCGCTACCGGGTGCAGGTGCGCGTCCAGCACGTACGCCGTGCTGTTGGAGACGGGGCGCCCGATGGGCACCGTCACCGCATCGGGTTCGACGTGTGTCGGAGAGAACCACGTGCTGTACGCGGAGTTCTCCGTGGGGCCGTAGGCGTGAACGATGTGCTCCGGCGCGCTGTCGGAGAGGATGGCGCGGATGCAGGCCGGGTCCGCGGCCTCGCCACCGAACAGGAGCCACCGCAGGCCCTTCAGCAGCGACGGGTCGGTGCGCGCGACGTGGTGGAGGAGCGCCGTGGTCAGGAACAGGACCGTGATGCCTTCGTCGTGGACCCGCGTCGCGAGCACGGTGGGCTCGATGACCTCTTCCTTCGACAGGAGGACCAGCGTCGCGCCATTGAGCAGGGTGCCCCACAGCTCGAAGGTCGAGGCATCGAACGCGACCGTGGACGTCTGGGCCACTCGATCCTCGGGACGCAGTTGGATGAAGTCCGGATCGAGGACGAGACGGGCAACGCCCCGGTGCGGAATGCATACGCCCTTGGGCCGGCCCGTGGAGCCGGACGTGTAGATGATGTGCGCCAGGTCATCCCCCGTGCAGACATCCGGAGGCGCATGGCGTTCCATCCCCGCCGGGAGCGCATCCAGCCGCAGGACCGTCCACGGCCCTTCGGGGACCTGACCCGCGAGCGCTGATTCGGTGACGACCGCGACGAGCCGCGCATCCGTGGCCATGAAGGCCAGGCGGTCCGCCGGGTAGTCCGGGTCCAGCGGCACGTAGGCACCCCCTGCCTTGAGGATGGCGACCAGCGACACGACGAGGTCGATGGAGCGCGGCAGGCACACGCCGACACGCGGTGCATCCCGTCCGACGCCCTGGGCCTTGAGCGCCCACGCGAGCGGATTGGCGCGAGCGTCCAGCTCCGCGTAGGTGAGCGCAGCCGAACCGTGACGCACGGCGAGGGCATCCGGGCGCGCGGCCACCTGCGCGTGGAATGCACGCACGAGCGAGGCGTCGCGCGGGTAGGGCCGTGCGGTGTCGTTCCAGGTGGCAAGGACCTGCTGCCGCTCGCCTTCGGACAGCCAGGGCAGGGCATGGATGGCCGCATCGGGCTGATGCAGCACCCCTTCGAGCAGGCGGTGGAAATGCCCGGCCATCCGCTCGATGGTGCGGGGCTCGAACAGCGCGCTCGCGTATTCGAGGACGCCGGAGAGCCCGTCGCCGGTCTCCTCCAGCATCAGGCTGAGGTCGAACTTGGACGTCTGAAGCGACAGCTCCAACGCCTGGACCTGGAGGCCCGGGAGCTGGGGCAACGTGCCAGGGGCGTTCTGCAGGGCGAACATCACCTGCACCAGCGGCCCGTGGCTCAATGAGCGTTCGACGTGCAGCTCCTCGACGAGCTTTTCAAACGGCAGTTCCTGATGCGCATACGCCCCCATGGCCCGGGCCCGCACCTGACCCAGCACTTCACGGAACGACGCGCCGTCGCGCAGGTGGGCCCGCAGCGGCAGCGTGTTGACGAAGAAGCCGATGAGGCCTTCCAGCTCCTCCCGCGTGCGGTTGGCGATGGGGGTGCCGACGATGAAGTCCCGCTGTCCGCTGTAGCGCGACAGCAGCACCTGGAAGCCCGCCAGCAGCGTCATGTACAGCGTGGCCCCTTCCTCGCGGGCCAGGGCCTCCAGCGACTGACGAAGAGTGGAGGGCAGCGTGAAACGGAATGAGGCGCCGTCGAAGCGCTGCACCGCGGGGCGCGGACGGTCCATGGACAGCTCCAGGACATGCGGCGCGTCCGCGAGCTGCTGCTTCCAGAAATCGAGCTGCTCCTGGAGCACGTCACCCTGGAGCCACTGGCGCTGCCATGCCGCGTAGTCCGCGTACTGCACGGGCAGCGGTGACCGTCGTGGCGACTGGCCCTGGAGACGCGCGCGGTACTCGTCGGACAGCTCGCGGTAGAGCACGCCCAACGACCAGCCATCGGACACGATGTGATGCAGGTTGAGTACCAGCACCGAGCACGTGCCTTCGAGCTGGAGCAGGAGCACCCGGAACAGAGGTCCCCGCGCGAGGTCGAAGGTCTGGTCCGCCTCCTGCCGCAGACGAGCCTGGACCCGCGAGTCCTCCGGTCCCGGCGCGTCGAGCCGCTGGACCTCCAGCGTCAGGACCGGCACCTCGGCGATGTGTTGCGTGGGGCGGTCGCCTTCCGGGAACGTAGTGCGAAGGGACTCGTGTCTCAGCACGAGCGCTTCCAGGCTGGCGCGCAGCACCTCGACGTCCAATGGGCCGTCCAGGCGCAGGGCCATGGGCATGTTGTAGACGCCGGGCACATCGTGCAGCTGCCCCAGGAACCAGAGCCGCTCCTGCGCGAAGGACAGCGGAAGCGGTTCGGATCCGCGAGGCGCCACGGGGATGCGCGAGTCCTCCCGGTGTCCTTGCGCGAGCAGGCCTTCTACGATCCGGACGAACGCCTCCAGACGCGGGGATTCAAAGAGCGCGCGCACGGAGAGCGGCACGCCCAGCGCCTCCCGCACGCGGGACACCACCTGCGTGGCCAGCAGCGAGTGCCCGCCCAGGTCGAAGAAGTGCGAGTTCGCTCCCACTTCGCGCCCGCCCAGCACGGCGGCCCAGATGCTGGCGATCCGTGCTTCGAGCGGGGTCCGGGGCGCGATGAAGCCCTCGGTCGCTGAAGCTCCGGGGACAGGCAGCGCGCGCCGGTCGATCTTCCCGTTGGGCGTGAGGGGCAATGCCTCCATCACCACGAACGCGCCAGGCACCATGTGGCCCGGGAGCCGTGCCTGGAGGAACTCACGGAGCACCGCGTCCGTGACGTCCGTGGCCGCGACGTAGGCCACGAGCCGGCGGTCGCCCGGCGTGTCCTCGCGCAGCAGCACGAGCGCCTCCCGCGCGGCGGGGTGCTGCCGCAGGGCCGCTTCGACTTCGCCCAATTCGATGCGGAAGCCGCGCAGCTTCACCTGATGGTCACGGCGGCCCACGTACTCCAGGACGCCATCCACCCGCTGACGGACCAGGTCTCCGGTGCGGTAGAGCCGCGCACCGGGCGTGTCACTGAACGGATGGGGGATGAACTTCTCCGCGGTGAGGTCGGGCCGCGCCCAGTACCCGAGCGCCAATCCGTCGCCGCCCACGAACAACTCGCCTACGACACCGGGAGGAACCAGATGGAGCCGGGCGTCGAGCACATGCGCCGTGCTGTTGGCGAGCGGCCCACCGATGGGCACGGATTGGACGCTCGCATGCGGCACGCGGTGCCACGTGCTGAAGGACGTGTTCTCCGTGGGGCCGTACCCGTTGAGCAACGCCGTGGGTCCGCCGTGTGAGAGCACCGCGTTGACGCTGGCGACGTCCGCCGCCTCGCCGCCGAAGATCATCCAGGACAGGTGGCTGAAGGCGTCGGGTCGCGAGCGGGCTACGTGGTTGAACAACGCCGTGGCCAGCACCATGTGCGTGACGCGTTCCTCCTGGAGCCTGCGCGCCAGGACGTCCGGGTCGATGATCTCGTCCCGGGCAAACAGGACCAGCGTGGCCCCGTTGAGCAGCGCGCCCCAGACTTCCAGCGTGGACAGGTCGAACGCGATGGTCGTGGACTGCGCCATCCGGTCGCCGGGCCCCACTCGCACGTAGTCCGGATTGAGCACCAGCCGCACCACGCCCTGATGCGGGATGCACACGCCCTTGGGCCGGCCCGTGGATCCGGACGTGTAGATGATGTGCGCCAGATCCACCGGCATCACGAACTCGGCCGCCGGTGCTTCCACGGCATCCCACGGCACATCCATGCACACGGGCGTCCACGAACCCGAGGGCAACCCGGACGCCAGCGCCTCGTGCGTGACGATGGCGACGAGCCGCGCATCCGTGGCCATGAAAGCGAGCCGCTCGGAAGGATGCTCCGGATCCAGCGGGACGTAGGCGCCGCCCGCCTTGAGGATGGCCACGAGCGACACGATGAGGTCGAGGGAGCGAGGCAGGCACACGCCCACCTGCGGCGTACGCCGTCCCACCCCGAGTGTCCGCAGCCGCCGGGCCAACTGCTCCGCGCGCGCATCGAGCTCCGCGTACGTGAGCGTCACGGCCCCATGGCTTACGGCGACAGCGTCGGGCCGCCGCGCGACCTGGAGCGCGAAGGCGTCCACGATGGACAGCTCCGAAGGGTAGGGACGCGCCGACGCGTTCCAGTCCTGGAGCGCCCGCCGCTGCTCCAGCTCCGACATGAAGACGGCGTCCCCGGTCCCACGGTCCGGCGCTTCGACGAAGCAACGCAGCACCTGGAGGTAGTGCTCCGTCAGGCGCTCGATGGTGGCCGCATCGAACAGCGCAGTGGCGTACTCGATCGTGCCCACGAGCCCGTCGCCGGATTCCTCCAGGGCAAGGAACAGGTCGAACTTGGACGTGCGCGTGTCCAGCGTCAGCGGGGTGACGGTGACGTCCGGGAACTCGAGCCGCGACGTGGGCGCGTTCTGGAGCGCGAACAGCACCTGGATGAGGGGCGTCCGGCTCGCCTCACGTTCGACCTGGAGCGCTTCGACCAGCTTTTCGAAGGGCAGCTGTTGATGGGCATACGCCCCCAGCGCGCGGTCCCGCACCTGCGCGAGGACCTGGAGGAACGAAGGCTCACCCTCGAAGCGGGCACGGATGGGCAGCGTATTGACGAAGAAGCCGATGAGCCCCTCCAGCTCCTTCCGCGTGCGGTTCGCGATGGGCGTGCCCACCACGAAGTCCCGCTGCCCGCTGTAGCGCGACAGCAGCACCTGGAACCCGGTGAGCAGGGCCATGAACAACGTGGCTCCCTCACGGCGGGCCAGTGCCTCCAGTTCCCGGTGCAGCCGGGCCGGCACCGTGAAGCGATGGATGGCGCCCGCGAACCCCTGCACCGCGGGACGCGGCCGGTCGGTGGGCAGCTCCAGCACATGGGGCACGTCCGCGAGCTGCCGCTCCCAGAAGCCCAGCTCCCGCTGGAGCACATCGCCCTGGAGCCATTGGCGCTGCCACGCCGCGTAGTCGGGATACTGGAGGGGCAGGGGCTCCAGGTCCCGAGCGCGGTACGCCGCGGACAGCTCCTGATACAGCACGCCGAAGGACCAGCCGTCGGAGACGATGTGGTGCAGGTTGAGCACCAGCACATGCCGCCGCTCCGCTTCACGGATGAGCAGCGCCCGGAACAACGGACCCCGAGCCAGCTCGAAAGGCCGCTCCGCTTCACGCTGCATGCACGCGAGCGTCTCTTCCTCCGAGCCGGTCTCCGCGCGCTCCAGCGTCACGGGCAGGTGCGCGGCGACGTGCTGGAGGGCGGCGCCTTCGCCAGGGAAGGTGGTGCGCAGGGCTTCATGCCGGTCCACCACGGATTGAAGCGCTTGCTCCAACGCGGCCGTGTCCAGCGGCCCGTCCAGCCGGAACGCGAACGGCAGCGAATACAGCGCGGAGCCCGGCATCCACTGGTCCAGGAACCACAGCCGCTGCTGCGCGAACGACAGCTGTTCCCGCGCGGCATCCGTGCGCGGAGGGATGGGGGCCTCGGTGTGCTCCACCGTCGGCGCGGCTTCCTCCAGCGCGGCGGCGAAGTCTCGCAGGATGGGGTTCGCGAACAGCAAACGCAGCGGCACGGGACGCTGGAGCACATCGCACAGCCGGCCGATGGCCTGCGTGGCCAGGAGGGATTGGCCACCCAGCTCGAAGAAGTCCGCCGTGGCGCCGACCGCGTCCATGCGCAGCACGTCCGCCCAGACCCGAGCAACGGTCTGTTCCAGCGCGGTCTCCGGCGCGACGAAGTCCTCCTCGGCTCCAGGGCAGTCGCGCGGATCCGGCAGTGCCTTGCGCTCCACCTTGCCGTTGGTGGTGAGAGGCATCGCGTCCAGGACGACGATGGCCGAAGGCAGCATGTGCGCGGGCAGATGGTCCTTCAGGTGCGCCCGCAGCATCGGCGCCGTCAGGGGCTCAGATGCCGTCACGTACGCCACGAGCCGCCGGTCGCCCGGCACGTCTTCGCGCACCATCACCACGGCCTCCTGCACGGAGGACTGCAGGCGCAGCGCCGCTTCAACCTCACCCGGCTCGATGCGGAAGCCGCGCACCTTGACCTGGTGGTCCACGCGTCCCACGAAGTCCACGGCGCCGTCCTCGAGCCGCCGAGCGAGATCCCCCGAGCGATACATGCGCGCGCCCGGTTCGGTGCTGAAGGGATCCGGCAGGAACCGTTCGGCGGTGAGCTCCGGACGCTCCCAATAGCCCCACGCGACGCCGCTGCCTCCCGTGTACAGCTCACCCACGGAGCCCGTGGGCAGCTCACGGCCCTCCGGGTCCAGCACGTACATCCGCGTGCCGGAGATGGCATGGCCAATGGGCGCGGGCTCGGAGCCGAGCGGCGCGCACAGGAGCTGGCAGCTCGTGAACGTCGTGTTCTCCGTGGGGCCGTAGCAGTTGAAGATGCGCGTGCGCGGCAGTGCCTCCAGCGCCCGGCGCGCATGGGGCAGCGACATCACCTCACCCCCCGTGTAGAGCTGACGCAGTGTCTCCGTGCCCGGCAGGCCCCGGTCCACCAGCGTGTTGAACAGGCCGGTGGTGAGGAACGCCGTCGTCACGCTCTCTTCGCGCAGGAAGTCTCCCAGCTCGTCCAGCGCGGAGGCTCCACGCGAGAACACCGCCACACGGCCGCCGTTGAGCAGCGGACCCCAGAGCTCGAACGTGGACGCGTCGAAGGCCACCGGTGCCAGTTGCAACAGCACTTCATCCGCGCCCAGGTGGACGTAGTCCGCATCCAGCACCAGCCGCAGCACGCCCCGGTGGGGCACGCACACGCCCTTGGGACGGCCCGTGGATCCGGACGTGAAGACGACATAGGCCAGGTCGTCCTCCACGACGTCGCGCGCGACGGGCCCGTCGCTGAAGCCCGCCAACGCATCCGCGTCCGTGTCCAGCCGGAGCGTGTGCCAGTCCCCCGACGGCAGGTGCGACTCCAGCCCGGAATGCGTGACGATGATCCGCACGCGCGAGTCCGTGGCCATGAAGGCCAGCCGCTCCGAGGGGTACTCCGGATCCAGCGGGACGTACGCACCGCCCGCCTTGAGGATGCCGACCAGCGTGACGATGAGGTCCACTGAGCGCGGCAGGCATACACCCACCTGTGGCCGTTCGCGGCCCACGCCCCGTGCCTTCAACCATCCCGCGAGCCGGTTTGCTCGCGCATCCAGTTCCGCGTACGTGAGCTGCTGTCCGTCACAGCGGACGGCGATGGCCTGGGGACGGAGCACGGCCTGGGCCTCGAAGGCCCCAGCGATGTTCCGTGGAGCCAGACCCCGTGGGGAGACGGGGGCGTCGACGGTGTCGGTCATGTCGACGCGCCACCCCCGACAAAGGGGGTGGTGAACTCAGGACCGCCCGGGGGAACGCAGGCGGGTCAAACAGGGGCGGCGCGTGTCTCGGATTAAGAGACCCTGAGGCAGTGCACGCAAAAAATTGGCGACACGTGACACCCTGACGCGGTGCTCTCACTCGTGTCTGCCATTTATTCCGTGATCGCTGTCATTTCACGGAGGGCAGATCAATCCGGGTTCAATTGCATCCACATCCTGGAGCGCGAGCAGACACGTGAGCGCGTCCGGATCCACGGAGTCCATCAGGTACGTGCGGCGCCACAGCAGCGCGGCGAAGCGCTTGGGCAGTTGTGAGTCCGGAGCGACGAGCGCGCGGCGCACGCCGTTGCTGCCCACCGCGGCCTGTGCCTGCGCGGCCTCCAGCTTCGCGACCTCGTCGGGGCAGCCTTCCGGGCAGTTGTAGAGGAACACCGCGTGGCCGTGCTCCAGGTTGTGGATCCACGAACAGCGCGGCTGCTCCGTGTCGAAGCTGCGGCACGACAGCCACGTGGGGCAGTGCAGGCCGGAGTTGGGCGGGTTCTCACCGTTGCCACACGCGGTGCTGCTGCACGAACTCACGTGACTGGCCGACGACGTGTCCGACAGCGGGAACGAATACTGCTCGCAGGCTTCGCCACCGGGGTTGGGTGGATCATCGTTCGTTGAACCGCAGGCGAGGCACAGCGAGAAGAGGAGGGCGGAGAGGGCGCGAGGCATTCACGCCGTCATATCGCAACGGCCCTGAGCGCCTCACCCCGGCGCCACGCCACGCCGCTCCACGTCCCGGTCGCTCAGCCCCCGGAAGCCCAATGCATCCATCAGGCGCAGGAAGTCCGCGGGTGGCATGCTGCCGCCCGTGGCCCGCGAATGGCCGTGCGCGAACGAGCTTCCCATCGGCGGAAGGTCCAGGTCCCGCAGCAGCGCGAGCAGGTCCACCGGCGCGCGGCTTCGCAGCACGAAGTTCACGCGGCCGGGCAGGTAGCCCGTGTTGGCGGCGACGACGATGTGGTCCGGCAACAGATGTACCCAGCGCATGGCCACCAGCGGGTGCACCTGCGCCTCGGAGCTGAACAACAGGAGCGCCAGGTTGCCCGCGAAGCGCGGCGGCGTCTTCGCGCACCGGGCAACCTCGCGTTGCACCTCCAGGCGACAGTCGCGCAGCGCGTCCACGCCGGGCACGCGTCCCTCCGCGATGTCCGTCGCGTTGCCCGCGCGCAAGAGCACCTGCATCGCCAGTGGCGCCGCGAGCCGGCTGGAACGACGGGCAGCGTTGAGCAGCGCCACCGCCTCTGTGATGGACGAACGCTTCGCCCGCCGCAGCGCGTCCTTGAGGAACGGCATCGGCGCGTCCACGCCCAGGTCCGCCACTGTCCCCAGCACCGCCAGCCACTCCAGCGGACCGGGCACGACGAACGACGACGTGAGCACGTACGTGAGCAGGCTCGTGTTCGCAACGGGCGCATGGCCGTAGGCGGTGAGCACCTTCGCGCCGGGTGGGAATGCCTCCGACGCGTGATGATCCACCACCAGCGTGGGCACCCCGGGCAAGAGCGGCTCCGCGCGGCTGCCCATGTCCAGCACCACCAGCGCCTCCGTGGAGGAGGCTCCCAGTCGCTCCAGGA
The DNA here is from genome assembly GCF_003986945.1 of Corallococcus sp. AB018. Classification (NCBI taxonomy): domain Bacteria; kingdom Pseudomonadati; phylum Myxococcota; class Myxococcia; order Myxococcales; family Myxococcaceae; genus Corallococcus; species Corallococcus sp. AB018. The sequence continues at coordinate 19,302 of NZ_RAWR01000016.1, forward strand.
AGCCCGGGTGGTGGACGTCCTCTCCCTTGCCCGGCAGGCGCGCTGTCGGCCGGGCCCCCAGGGACTGAAGCGCGCGGAGCATCAGCACTCCGGAGGTGAGCCCGTCCACGTCCGTGTGTGGAACGACGAGCACATGCTTGTCCCGGCACGCTTCCAGGAACTCGCGCGCCTGGTCCATCGCAGCCTCTGGCGCCGGCCAGTGCGCGTCCTTTGTGTGTCCCAGAAGCATGAATCAAAGCTGTCACTGCCTGTAGCGGCACGGCAGGGCGCGCCCGTCGTGGCTGGTTGCCCTCCGGACGGCCCCCCCGGGTCCAGTCATGCGGCGCGTACGTGATGACCGGGCGCGGCATCCACCCGCGATGTCAGCGCTCGCGGACGGCCTGACTTCGCGGGTGCGAGGGCAGGGCACTTCCCATAGTGTCCGCGCCCATGACCCGCACTCCCCAGTCCTTGATGCGCGCGGCCCTGGCCGCCCTGTCGCTCGCGGCGCCCGCCGCCAGCGCGCAGACGACGCCCGCTCCGGTCGCGAAGGCCACGCCCGCTCCGGCCGCGAAGGCCACGCCCGCGGAGGCGAAGCAGTTCGCCGAGAAGCTCAACGCGGACCTGAAGCAGCTCTGGACCCGGCAGGCCACCGCCGAGTGGATCAAGAGCACGTACATCACCGACGACACGGAGCGGAACGCCGCCTCCGTCAACGAAGAGGTGATGGCCTACGTCAACAACGCCATCAAGGACTCGCGCCGCTTCGACGGGCTGAAGCTGGACGCGGACACCGCGCGCATGCTGCACCTGCTGCGCGTGTCCCAGACGCTGCCCGCCCCGGCCAACGCCGCGCAGCGCTCGGAGCTGGCCTCCACCGCCGCGAAGCTGGAGGGCCTCTACGGCAAGGGCAAGTACTGCGGCAAGGACGGCAAGGGAAAGTGCCGTGACCTGGAGGAGCTGTCCGACGTCATGGCGGAGAGCCGCAACGCGGACGCGCTGCTGGATGCGTGGACCGGCTGGCACGCCATCAGCCGCCCCATGCGCCCGCTCTACACGCAGTTGGTGAACCTCTCCAACTCGGGCGCGAAGGACATCGGCTTCAACGACCTGGGCACGCTGTGGCGGTCGTCCTACGACATGACCCCGGCGGAGTTCGAGAAGGAGGCGCAGCGGCTCTGGGGCCAGGTCAAGCCCATGTACGACGAGCTGCACTGCTACGTGCGCGGCCGGCTCGCGAAGCAGTACGGCGAGGCCGCGGTGCCCGCCGGCAAGCCCATCCCCGCGCACCTGCTGGGCAACATGTGGGCGCAGGAGTGGAACAACATCTACCCGCTGGTGGAGCCGTTCCCCGGTCAGGCCAGCCTGGACGTGGACAGCGCCCTGGTGAAGCAGGGCTACGACGCGGAGAAGATGGTCAAGCTGGGTGAGAAGTTCTTCACCTCGCTGGGCCTCAAGCCGCTGCCGCAGACCTTCTGGGAGCGCTCGCAGTTCACCAAGCCGAAGGACCGCGACGTCGTCTGCCACGCGTCCGCCTGGGACGTGACGTACGACAACGACCTGCGCATCAAGATGTGCATCAGGCCCACCGAGGAGGACCTGGTCACCATCCACCACGAGCTGGGCCACGACTACTACTACACGTACTACTACAAGCTCCCCGTCCTCTTTCAGGCCGGCGCCAACGACGGCTTCCACGAGGCCATTGGCGACGCGCTCACGCTCTCCATCACCCCGGCCTACCTCCAGCAGGCGGGCCTGCTCAACGCGGTGGAGAAGAACGACAAGAACGTCATCAACCTCCAGCTGAAGGACGCGCTGGAGAAGGTGGCCTTCCTGCCCTTCGGCCTGCTGGTGGATCAGTGGCGGTGGGACGTGTTCAGCGGGAAGGTGAAGCCGGCGGACTACAACAAGAGCTGGTGGGCGATGCGCACGAAGTACCAGGGCATCGCCGCGCCGGTGGCCCGCACGGAGCAGGACTTCGACGCCGGCGCCAAGTACCACGTGCCCGCCAACGTGCCGTACACGCGCTACTTCCTCGCGCGGATCCTCCAGTTCCAGTTCCACAAGGCGCTGTGCGAAGCGGCCGGCATCACGGGCCCCCTCAACGAGTGCTCCATCTACGGCAACAAGGCCGCGGGCGCGCGCCTGCAGGCCATGCTGGAGCTGGGCGCGAGCAAGCCGTGGCCGGATGCGTTGTCCGCCATGACGGGCACCCGCCAGATGGATGCCACGCCGATGCTGGAGTACTTCGCCCCGCTGCGTCGTTGGCTCCAGGAGCAGAACAAGGGCCAGAAGTGCGGGTGGTGACGTTTACCTGGTGATGTTTCCAGGGAGTGGACTTCGCCTGGGACGGGCGCTTAGGCTAGCGCCCGTCTTGTAGGGTCGAACTCTGTAGGACCGGACGGCGACTCTTCCTGTCCGCGATGAAAGAAGAACAGCAAATGGCGACTGGTACCGTGAAGTGGTTCAACGACGCGAAGGGCTTCGGCTTCATCACGCAGGACGGCGGGGGCGAGGACGTGTTCTGCCACCACACCGCCATCAACATGGACGGCTTCCGCACCCTGGCCGAGGGCCAGAAGGTGGAGTTCGAAGTCACCAAGGGCCCCAAGGGCCTGCAGGCGCAGAACGTCCGCGCCGCCGCCTGAGCCTGACCGTTTCCTGATTCACCCAAGAAGGTCCGACTCTCACCGGGTCGGGCCTTCTGTATTTTCCGGAGCCCGCATGTCCGCCCCCACGTTCCGCCTGCGCATCCTCCCCCTCGTCGCCGCCCTCGGGTGCGCCACGTCCTCCACCTCCACGGCCCCCGCGCCGCCGGCCACCACCACCGCGTCGGCGCCCGTGTCGAAGGCGTCGCTGGCCGCGCTCAAGCAGGAGCTGGTGAAGCAGCACGGCGAGGCGCAGCGCGCCCGCATCGAGCGGGGCGTGGATCAGGTGGCCGCGCTGTGGCGCCCGGAGGACGGGGACCTGGCGGCCTTCGTACGCGAGCAGTTCCTGCCCACGGGCCCCCAGCTGGACGCGACGTTCACGCGCTTCGAAGGACTGTTCGAACAGTTCGACGGCCACATGAACGAGCTGGGCCGCGAGCTCCAGTGGTTCACGGACCTGGACCTGGGGCCGCTGTTGCCGGTGGAGCCGCTGCTCGCGGCGTATGACCCTTCCTCCAACGTCACGTCGGACCTGTTCCAGGCGAAGCCGGGCTTCGTCGTGCTGCTCAACTTCCCGCTCACCACGCTGACCGAGCGCGTGAAGGAGGGCCCGTCCTGGACGCGGCGCCAGTGGGCGGAGGCGAAGCTCGCGTCGCGTTTCAACCGGCGCGTCCCCGCGGCGGTGGAGCAGAAGGTGTCGCAGGCCATCGCGGACGCGAACCTCTACATCGCCGAGTACAACGTCTGGATGCACCACCTGGTGGACGCGAAGGGCCAGCGCCTCTTCCCCCAGGGGCTTCGTCTCATCAGCCACTGGAACCTGCGCGACGAGCTGAAGGCGGACTACACGGACCCAAAGGGCCTGGCGAAGCAGCGGATGATCGTCCAGGTGATGGAGCGCATCGTCACGCAGACCATCCCCGCCGCCGTCATCGACAACCCGCGCGTGGACTGGGATCCGTTCACCAACAAGGTCTCGGCGGCTCCGCCGGAGTCGGTGGAGGAGAACGCGCCCCAGCGCGCCGTGAAGGCGGACGCCGCGCCGGAACCGGACACGCGCTACGCGCGGCTGCTCGCCACGTTCAATGCATCGCGGAAGGTGGATCCGTACTCGCCGGTGGCCCCCACGCGCATCGCTCGCGCCTTTGAACTGGACCGGGGCCTGCCGGAGGAGCGCGTGCGCGCGCTGCTCACCCAGCTGCTGGAGTCACCGCTGGTGCCGCGCGTGGCGAAGCTGATTGAGACGCGCCTGGGCCGCCCGCTGGAGCCGCAGGACCTGTGGTACCCGGGCTTCCGTCCGGGCTCGAAGGTGCCGGAGGCGCAGCTGGACGCGCTGACGCGCAAGCGCTACCCCACGGCGGACGCCTTCGCGCGCGACATCCCGCGCATCCTCCAGGGGCTGGGCTTCACGCGGGAGAAGGCGGACGTGCTCGCGTCATACATCCGCGTGGACGCCTCCCGAGGCGCGGGCCATGCCCAGCAGGCGCTGCGCCGGGGCGACTTCCCCCGACTGCGCACGCGCGTGGAGAAGGGGGGCATGGACTACAAGGGCTACAACATCGCGGTGCACGAGCTGGGGCACAACGTGGAGCAGGTCTTCAGCCTGTACCAGGTGGACCACACGCTCCTGTCCGGCGTCCCCAACAACGCCTTCACGGAGGCGCTGGCCTTCGTCTTCCAGGCGCGTGACCTGGAGCTGCTGGGCCTGGGCCAGCCGGACGCGGCCAGCGAGCGCGAGCGGGTGCTCAACGACTTCTGGCAGGCGTGGGAGATCGCCGGCGTGGCGCTGGTGGACATGGCCACGTGGCACTGGATGTACGAACACCCGGACGCCACGCCCGCCCAGCTGCGCGACGCGGTGGCCGGCCTGTCGCGCGACGTGTGGAACCGCTACTACGCGCCCGTGCTGGGACGGAAGGACAGCCCGGTGCTGGGCATCTACAGCCACATGATCAGCTACCCGCTGTACCTGCCGGACTACCCGCTCGGGCACCTCATCGCGTTCCAGATTGAAGAGCACCTGAAGCAGCACGGCCCGCTGGGCGCGGAGTTCGAGCGCATGGCCACCTTAGGCTCCGTCACCCCGGACGAATGGATGCGCCACGCCACCGGCGCCCCCGTCAGCGCGGACGCTTTGTTGCGCGCCACTGAAGCCGCACTGTGATAGTTCGGCCATTCCCCATTTATCTCTTCTGGAGGATTGACCTTGAATTTCATCTCTCGTGCGCTGGTGCTGGGCTCCCTGTCGGCGATGGTGGGCTGTGTAACGACGAAGGGCGGCACGAAGACGCCGGACACGAACGAGCCGACCCCCGCGACCGCGTCGCTGGTGGACTTCTGTGACGACGCGCAGAAGGCCATCTCGAAGGAGGCGGACACGCTGGCCAGCCCCTACGGGATTGATCAGCACCTGGACAAGAACTTCCCGGACCGCAAGGTGTCGTGGCTGATGACCGACAGCGCGTACCAGAAGTTCGTGGTGCAGACGGGCGCGAAGAACTTCGGCCGCTGCAACGACGTGGGCTGCTACCTGTTCGCGGCGCCGTCGGCGTCCATCCACGGCGCGGTGGAGAAGGCGAAGACGGCGGACGGCAAGCATGACCCGGCGGTGCTGGGCCAGGCGCTGGGCCTGCCGGCGAAGAACTTCGAAGGCCCCCTGCGGATGATGACGCTGGACCTGGGCGCGCAGAAGGTCTGCACGCGCCTGCCGGTGGACGCGGATCCGGGCGTGTGGAAGTGCCAGACGCCGGAGGACACCGACTGCTTCAAGTTCGGCGGCTACACGTCCGGCGGCGCGCCGGAGGTGATGGTCATCAACGCGCCGGTGGCCGACACGCAGGTGGCGGAGATTCCGTGAGCGACGAGGAGGTGCTCCTCCAGAGCCCCCTCCTGTACCGCGTGCTGCGCGGGCGGGATGGGGCGCTGTCCATCGAGGTCGTGGTGGGCGGCATCATGCAGTTCGAGGTGCGCGTGCACCTGAACGCGGAGGAGACGGAGTCCTTCCAGCGGGAGGGACGCGCCTTCGCGGACCGCCTGGCCCAGGCCATCATGGCCAACCCGCCCTTCGGCGGCCGGTCCGTGAAAGTGCCCACGCAGTGACGCCTTCGCGGGGACCCGCCGCGTGCGGGTCCCCGTCGCAAGGACACTACGGCGTGGCGGCGGTGTTGCCTGGGATTTCAATCAGCTCGACCTCGAAGGTGAGCACGGCGTTGGGCGGGATGCGCGAGCCCGTGGGCGGGCGCTCTCCGTACGCGGTGCTCCCGGGGCAGGTGAGCTTCGCCTTGCCGCCGACCTTCATCTTCTGCACGCCCTGGGTCCAGCAGGGGATGACGCCGTTGAGAGGGAACTCCACCGGCAGGCCGCGCTTGAAGGAGCTGTCGAACTCCGAGCCGTCCACCAGCGTGCCCTGGTAGTGCACCTTCACGGTGTCGGTGGCGCGGGGCGACTTGCCGGTGCCGGCCTTGAGCTCGCGGTAGATGACGCCAGAGGGCAGCCGGTTGGCGCCGGGCTCCTTGGACGCGCGATCCAACGTGGCGACGTTGACCTGGGCCATGCGCGCCTTGGCGAGCGTCTGGAGCTTCGGCGCGTACTCCTTCGGATCCACCGCGGGCGGAGTGCCGGCGACCGCGTCCTGGATGCCGCGCTGGAGCAGCTCCAGCTCCTCTGGGGTGAGGGCGAGCGCCGTCACGCTCTGGCCCAGCGAGAGGCCGAGCGAATAGATGGTCTTCTGATCATCCGTCTTGAGCTCCAGGGGCGCCTGGGCAGGGGCGGCCTTCGCGGCGGCCTCGGGCGCGGCGGCCGGCTTGGAGCTCTTCGTCGGGGCCTGGGCCAGGGCGAGGCCCGGAGCACCGAGCATCAGGACCAGGGCTGCCTTCCACTGCATGCGCATGCTTCCGCCTTTCACGAGAATGGGGGCGACTATAGGGCCGCGGATGCGCCGCGGGGCATCCGTGCGCACAGGCCAACGCGAAGAATCCAGCGAGCGGAAAACCACGGTGCACGCAGGCCTGCCTGGCGCCCGGGAAGGCCGCCGTTTTCTTGCGCGCATGACGTCTGACCGTACTGTGCCTTCAGGTCGCTGCACCCCCGCAGCAGCCTGTTGCACCAGCTGGAGGTCATGAGCCAATGAGCGAGAAGCGGAAGGCCAATCGGGCGCCCCTGGACATCTACCTCAACAAGTACATGGGCGGCGTGCCGTACATGACCCGGGCCGCGGACATCAGCCAGGAAGGCGTCAGCCTCTCGCGCCTCATCGAGCCCCAGCACGACGCGCGCCGCGTGGGCCTCCAGTTCCAGCTCCCCGGCTCCGAGGAGATCATCTACGCCGAGGGTGAAGTCGTACGCGAGTGGAAGGAACTGGGCCGCAAGGAGCAGTCCGGCGTGCGCTTCACGCTGCTCACCGAGCGGCACCGCAAGATGATCGACGCCTACGTCGACCGTCACACCGAAGGCAACTGACACAAGGCGTTACCCTCCGCGTGCGTCACCGCGATTGCGCGGTGCCACCGGCGGTTCGCGGTACCCCGCGCCAGGTTCATCAGGCGGATCCGACTGTCTCCGGGTCGCCTTGACTTCGCGCGAAGCGCCCCCCTTGAATGACCGGAGAGGTTCCCTGTGCGCTCGCCGACTTTTCGCGGCGGCGACAACGGGAGGAGTGCTCCGTGAGGCGTTCGCTGTGGGGATTGTTGCTGGTCGTGCCGCTGACGGCGCTGGGCCAGGGCAAGGACGCGAAGGTCGCCGCACCCGCCGCTGAGCCCGCGCGCGGCGTGGGCACTCCGGGCATCAACTGGGAGGGCCAGGTCCTGCGCGCCACGGGCGCCGGAGCCCCGGACCTCAAGGCCGCCAACCCGGGGCAGGCGCGCCTGGGGGCCGAGCGCGCCGCGAAGCAGGACGCGTTCCGCAACCTGCTGGAGCAGGCCCGGAGCATCCAGGTGAGCGCGGGCCGCACCGTGGGCGACGAGCTGGCGCGCGACGAAGTGAAGGGCCGCGTCGAGGGTGCCATCCGCGGCTACAAGGTCGTGGCCACGCGCTACTTCTCCGACAGTGGCGTGGAGATGGACGTGGAGGTGCCGCTCGCGGTGCTCAGCGCGGCGCTGACGCCCGCGCGGGATCCGGCCATCGTGCTCAACGCCGACGGCGCGGCGAAGTACACGGGGCTCGTGGTGGACGCGCGAGGGCTGGGCGCGAAGCCGGTGCTCGCGCCCCGGTTGGTGGACGCGACGGGCAAGGCGCTCTACGGCGCGACGGTGCTCACGGAAGAGGCGCGCGGCACGGCGGGTGTCGCGGCCTGGTTCAACAACCTGGACGCGGCCCGGAAGGCCTCGCGCGTGGGCGACAAGCCCCTGGTGGTGAAGGCCGCGCAGCTCCAGGGCTCTGATCTGGTCCTGAGCGCCGAAGGCATCCGCGCGCTCACCGATGCGAACACCCACTTCCTGGCCGAGGGCCGGGTCGTCATCGTCACGCAGTGATGTCCGTGAACTCCTTCCGGATGACGGCCGTGATCGCGATGCTGATGGGCGGCTGCGCGGCGAAGCAGGAGCAGCCCGCGACGGTGGCCCGCGCGGAGCAGTTGATGGCGTCCAACGCCGCCAAGCGCGGAGACCTGGTGCTCCGGTGCGAGCCCTCGGACGCGCAGGTCCTGATGGACGGCGTGGAGCAGGGGACGTGCAGCGACTTCGCCGGGGTGTCCCGGAGCCTGCGGTTGGGGGACTCGGGCTTCCACCAGGTGGACGTGAAGAAGCGCGGGTTCTATCCCTACACGACCTACTACCAGCCCAGTGGGGCGCGGGTGACGTTGAAGGTGAAGCTCCGGCCCCTGGCGCCCGAAAGCGGCGGCGTTTCGCCCTGAGGAGGCCGTGCCAGGGCCGGCGCCCTGCACCGCGAGGTGGCAGGCGACGCCCCGGGTGCGCTCAAGGACCGCAATCAAGGGCCCAAGACGCCGTAGGATGGGCGGGGACAGGAGGCGGTCATCGGACGTCGCAAGAGAGGCAGTGAGCGCGCGGTGAAGGGGGCCCCCCAGCCCATCGCGACCCCGGAGGTGTCCCCGGTGCTGCATGTCGTGCACCCGGAGCCCGTGCCCCCGCCCGGCGACCCCTCGGCGCTGGATGAGGCGGAGGCCCGCCGGGTCGACTTCATCTGGTCCGGCGTGATGGTGGGCTCGCTGGCGCTGGTGTTCGCGCTCCTGTCCGTGTTCGGCGGGGTGGCGGTGCCGGTGCTGCTGGCGCTGACGGGCGCGTACGCGTTCAACCCGCTGGTGACGCTCCTGGAGAAGCGCGGCGTGGACCGCACCTGGGGCACGTCCATCCTCTTCTTCGCGGGCACGCTCCTGATGGTGGGCGCGGGCCTGTACCTGGTGCCGGTGTTCCGCGACGAGGCGGCGAAGCTGCCCGGCTTCTTCCAGCGCGCCAGCACCCAGGTGGTGCCTCAGGTGGAGTCGCTCCTGGGCGTGTCGCTGCCGGACCTGGTGAGCCAGCGCACCGCGGAGCTGGGGGAGAAGGCCTCCGAGCTGCTCCAGAGCGCGGGCCCCACGGCGGCGCGGCTGGTGGCGAGCTTCGCCGGCAACACCGCGCGCTTCGCGGCCACGCTGCTGGGCCTGTCGGTGGTGCCGGTGCTGGCGTTCTTCTTCCTCCAGGATTACCCGCGCCTCATGGGTCGCATCCAGGACCTGTTGCCGCGCCGCTCCGTGGCGCTGGCGACCCAGCGCTTCCGCGAGGTGGACGAGGTGCTGTCCGCCTTCGTGCAGGGCCAGCTCACCGTGGGCGCCATCCTGTCGGTGCTCTACGCGGTGGGGCTGTCCATGGCGCGCATCGACCTGGCCATCGCCATTGGCCTCATCGCCGGCTTCGGCAACATGGTGCCCTACCTGGGCACGGGCATCGGCGTGGTGCTGGCCGTACTGGGCGTCCTGCTGTCCTGGCAGGGGCCGTGGCAGCTGGCGGTGGTGGCGGCGACCTTCATCATCGGGCAGCTGGCCGAGGGCTTCGTCATCACCCCGCGCGTGGTGGGGGAGAAGGTGGGCCTGGCCCCCGTGGCCGTCATCATCGCCGTGCTCGCCTTCGGTGAGCTGTTCGGCTTCGTGGGCATCCTCCTGGCCGTCCCGGCGAGCGCCATCCTCAAGGTCGTCCTGAGCGTCGTCCTCCAACGCTACCGTCGCACGCAGCTCTACAAGGGGAGCGTGCAGGAGCCGTGACGAAGCTGGAGAAGCTGCACCAGGAGATCATCGCGTGCCGGGCCTGCCCCCGGCTGGTGGAGTGGCGCGAGGAGGTGGCCCGGGTGAAGCGGCGCGCCTACCGCGACTGGGACTACTGGGGGAAGCCCGTCCCCGGCTTTGGCGACCCGAAGGCCCGGCTGATCATCGTGGGTCTGGCGCCCGCCGCGCACGGGGCCAACCGCACGGGGCGGATGTTCACGGGCGACCGCTCCGGCGACTTCCTCTACGCGGGCCTGCAGCGCGCGGGCTTCGCGAACCAGGGCCACAGCGAGCACCGGGACGACGGCCTGAAGCTGACGGACGCCTTCATCGTCGCCGCCGGCCGGTGCGCCCCTCCGGACAACAAGCCGCTGCCGGAGGAGCTGGCCCGCTGCGCGCCGTTCCTGGACCGGGAGATGGCGCTGTTGCCTGGACGGGTGCTGCTCGCCCTGGGGGCCATCGGGTGGAACGCCGCGCTGGCGTCGGCTGCTCGCACGGGCAGTCCGCTCCCCACGCCCCGTCCCGCCTTCGGCCATGGCGCCGAGTACCGGCTGCCGGACGGCCGGTGGCTCGTGGGCAGCTACCACGTCAGCCAGCAGAACACGCAGACGGGGAGGCTCACCCCCGCCATGTTCGACGCGGTGATGAAACGCGTCCGCGCGTTGTTGGAGACGTGAACGCGGGGAAGATCAGGGCCTGCGCTCATGTTCCTTGACAGGTGTGGGAGCCCGCTGTTATTCCCCGCGCCCATCCGCACGACGGGTCGTTAGCTCAGCGGTAGAGCACTACCTTGACACGGTAGGGGTCAGTGGTTCGATCCCACTACGACCCATCATCAGTAAGCGTTCCATCTCGCGGGCGGCCGGCTTTCTCAAAAGCCTGCCGCCCGTACTTTTTTCCAGCGCAGAGGTTTATCCGCCATGTCCGAATCCATCACGGTGACGCTCCCCGACGGCAGCCAGAAGCAGACCGCCCGGGGCACGACCATCGCGGACTTCGTGAAGGGCAGCATCGGCGTGGGGCTCGCGAAGGCGGCCCTGTTCGCCCGGGTCAACGGTCAGGACATGGACCTGGCCCGGACGCTCGACGAGGACGCGAAGCTGCAGATCTTCACGTCCAAGAGCCCGGAAGGCCTGGACCTCATCCGTCACGACGCCGCGCACGTGGTGGCCAGCGCCGTGCAGAAGCTGTTCCCCGGCACGCAGGTGACCATCGGTCCGTCGACGGAGGAGGGCTTCTACTACGACTTCTTCCGCGAGAAGCCCTTCACGCCGGAGGAGCTGGAGAAGATTGAAGCGGCCGCCAACGCGGAGCTCAAGCAGGACGCGCCCTTCGTCCGCACTGAAATCTCCATGGAGGACGCCATCAAGCTCTTCGAGGAGAAGGGCGAGAAGTTCAAGGTGGAGATCGTCAAGGACATCGCCGCCAAGGGCGCCAAGACGCTCACGCTCTACACCCACGGCGACTGGGTGGACTTCTGCCTGGGGCCTCACGCGCCCAGCACGGGGAAGATCGGCGTCATCAAGATCCTCTCCTCCAGCGGCGCGTACTGGCGCGGCGACCACCGCAACCCCATGCTCCAGCGCGTGTACGGCACCGCCTTCTTCGACAAGAAGGCGCTCGAGGCCTACGTCACGCGCATTGAAGAGGCGCGCAAGCGCGACCACCGCAAGCTGGGCAAGGAGTTGGATCTCTTCCACTTCCACCCGTACTCGCCGGGCGCGGCCTTCTGGACGCCCAAGGGCACCGCGCTCTACCAGACGCTGTCGGACTGGATGCGCTCGCTCACGGCCGGTGACGGCTACTTGGAGATCAAGACGCCCCTGATGTTCAACAAGGGCCTCTGGGAGACGAGCGGCCACTGGGGCAAGTACAAGGAGAACATGTTCCTGGTGCTCGACAGCGAGTCCGGCGAGCACGACTTCTCCCTCAAGCCGATGAACTGCCCGTCGCACCACTTGTTCTACGGCTTCAAGAAGCACAGCTACCGCGACCTGCCCCTGCGCCTGCACACCCAGGACGTGCTCCACCGCAACGAGGCCGCGGGCTCCCTGGGCGGCCTCACCCGCGTGCGCCAGTTCGCGCAGGACGACGCGCACATCTACTGCATGGAGAGCCAGATCACCGACGAGGTGCGGCGCTTCGTGAAGCTGTTGGACCGCGTCTACAAGGCGGTGGGTCTCACCTACGCGGTGAAGCTGTCCACGCGCCCCGAGCAGCGCCTGGGTGACGAATCCCTCTGGGATCGCGCGGAAGGCGGCCTCAAGGCGGCGCTGGAGTCGCTGGGCCTGGAGTACGAGCTGGCCCCCGGTGACGGCGCCTTCTACGGCCCGAAGATCGACTTCGCCGTGTCCGACAGCATTGGCCGCAAGTGGCAGCTGGGCACCATGCAGCTGGACTACCTGGCCCCGGAGCGCTTCGACCTCACCTACGTGGGCGAGGACAACGCCCCGCACCGCCCGGTGGTCCTCCACCGCGCCATCTTCGGCTCCTTCGAGCGCTTCACCGCCATCCTCATCGAGCACTTCGCCGGCGCCTTCCCGGCGTGGCTGGCCCCGGTGCAGGCCATCCTCGTCACCGTGGCGGACCGTCAGATGGACTACGCCCGCAAGGTGCGCGACGACCTGCGCGCCAAGGGCTTCCGCGTGGAGCTGGACGAGCGTGGCATCACGCTCAACGCGAAGATCCGCGAAGCCCAGCTGCAGAAGATCCCCTTCACCCTGGTGGTGGGCGACAACGAGGTGGAGGCTGGCGCCGTGGCCCCCCGTCGCTACGGCGGCGAGGACCTGAAGACGATGAAGTACGCCGACTTCGAGGCGCTCCTCATCAAGGAAGCCACGCTGCCCTGAACGGCAGTGCAGGGGACTTGACTCCCCGTCCGGGGTGGTGGCAGGGGTTTCTGCGTTGGCTGTAGGAAACGCTACCCCCATCGCATCAAAAGAGTGATAGAGGCTTTCGCCCAAAGCGTCCGGGAACCGTGTGTCCCGGACCGCCGTCAGTCACGAAGATTGCCGGCCGACAGGAAGCAGAAGGAAGGTTTGGGATCATGCCCAAGTTGAAGACCCGCAGCGCCGCGAAGAAGCGCTTCCACGTGAAGAAGAGCGGCCAGGTGAAGTTCGGCAAGGCGTTCAGCAAGCACCTGTTCACCTTCTCCAAGACGGCCAAGCAGAAGCGCGGCAACCGTGGCACGGGCCACCTGCGCGACATGGACGCCAAGAAGGTCATCAAGGAGCTGTTCCCCTACGGCGCCTGAGTCGTCCTCGGGTTTGAACCAACCGTGAGTCCAGGCGGAGCGGCGTGATGCCAGCGCCCCGGGGCTCCCTTCCAGAAGTCAGGAGTGTGTCATGCGCGTCAAAAAGGGTTTCAAGGCTCGTCGTCGTCGTAATCGCATTCTCAAGCTTGCGAAGGGCTTCCGCGGCCGTCGCAAGAACTGCTACCGCCGTGCGAACCAGGCCGTCGAGCGCGCCCTGGACTACGCCACCCGCGACCGCGCGGTGCGCAAGCGCAACTTCCGCTCGCTGTGGATCGTCCGCATCAACGCGGCCGCCCGCACCGTGGGCCTGTCCTACTCGAAGCTGATCGCCGGCTTGGCGAAGGCGAAGATCTCCCTGGACCGCAAGGTCCTGTCGGATCTGGCCATCGCGGACCCCGCGGGCTTTGCCGCCATCGCCAACATCGCGAAGGCAGCCTGAGACACGGCCGGCGGTGACGCCGGCTTCCGAAGCTGAAACGGGCTGCCTCCACCAGGGGGCGGCCCTTTTTTTTGCCCGGCGCCAGAGGCGACCGGGGCGTGAATGGAAGGCGGGAAGAGGACCATGCGAGACCGGTTGCAGGCGTTGGCGGACGCGGCGCGCCAGGAGATCTCCGGCGTGTCGGAGCCCTCGCAGGTGGAGGCGTTGCGCATCCGCTACCTGGGCAAGAAGGGCGAGCTGTCCGCGGTACTGGGCGGCATGGGCAAGCTGCCCCCGGACGAGCGGCGCGCGTTGGGTGAGATCGCCAACACCGTCAAGGCGGAGCTGGAGCAGCTGCTGGCGGACGCCACGAAGCGCGCGGAAGACGCCGCGCTGGAGGCCCAGCTGAAGGGCCCCAAGCTGGACGTGACGCTGCCCGGGCGCGCGGTGCTGCCCGGCGGGCGGCATCCGGTGTCGCGCACGATGGAGGACATCGTCCGGACGTTCGCGCGGCTCGGGTTCGAGGTGGCCGTGGGCCCGGAGATCGAGCTCGACTACTTCAACTTCGAGGCGCTGAACCTGCCCAAGGATCACCCCGCGCGGGACATGCAGGACACGTTCTACGTGGACGAGCCCAGCCTGGGCCACGCGAAGAAGGCGGACAGCCCGTCGCTTCTGCGCACGCACACGTCGCCGGTGCAGGTGAGGCACATGCTGGCGCGCAAGCCGCCCATCCGCGCGGTGATGCCGGGCCGGGTGTACCGGCGGGATTCGGACATCACGCACACGCCCATGTTCCACCAGGTGGAAGGCCTGCTCGTGGACAAGGACGTGAGCTTCGCGGAGCTGAAGGGCACGCTGGACGCGTTCGTGAAGGCGTTCTTCGGCTCGGAGACGCGCACGCGCTTCCGCCCGTCGTTCTTCCCCTTCACGGAGCCCTCCGCGGAGGTGGACGTCACCTGTGCGTCGTGTGGAGGCAAGGGCTGCCGCGTGTGCAAGCAGACCGGCTGGCTGGAGGTGCTGGGCAGCGGCATGGTGCACCCGAACGTCTTCACCGCCGCGGGTTACGACCCGAAGGAGGTGACGGGTTACGCGTTCGGCATGGGCGTGGAGCGACTGGCCATGCTGCGCTACGGCATCGATGACCTGCGGATGATGTTCGAAAACGACGCGCGCTTCCTCGCGCAGTTCTGATTCCGGCCCACAAGGAAAGAGGACAACCCTGTGAAGATTTCAGTGAAGTGGCTGGGTGATTACGTCGCGCTGCCGCCGTCCGTGGACGAGCTGGCGCGCAAGCTGACCGCGGCGGGCCTGGAAATTGAGGGCGTGGAGCGCCCCGGCGAGGGCCTGCGCGGCGTGGTGGTGGCGCAGATCCGCGAGTCGGTGCAGCACCCCAACGCGGACAAGCTGTCCGTCACGCAGGTGGACATCGGCGGCTCCGCGCTGTTCCAGGTGGTGTGCGGCGCGAAGAACTTCAAGGTCGGCGACAAGGTGCCGCTGGCCACGGTGGGCGCGAAGCTGCCCAACGGCATGGAGATCAAGCAGGCCGCGCTCCGGGGCGTGGACAGCTTCGGCATGCTCTGCTCCTCGAAGGAGCTGGGCATCACGGAGGATTCGTCCGGGCTCCTCATCCTCCCCGCGGACACGAAGCTGGGCATCCCCATCGCGGAGGCCCTGGGGCTGGATGACTCCGTGCTGGAGGTGAACGTCACCCCGAACCGGCCGGACGCGCTCAGCCACCTGGGCATCGCGCGCGAGGTGGGCGTGGTGACGGGCGCAGCGTTGAAGCTGCCGCAGCCGAAGCCCGCCGAGTCCGGCAAGCCCGTGGCGGAGTTGGTGAAGGTGCGCATCGACGCGAAGGAGCGCTGCTCGCGCTACGCGGCGCGGGTGGTGGAGGGCGTCACCATCCAGCCGTCGCCGCAGTGGATGCAGGACCGGCTGAAGGCGTGCGGCGTGCGCGCCATCAACAACGTGGTGGACGTCACCAACTTCGTGCTCCTCGAGTACGGCCAGCCGCTGCACGCGTTCGACCTGGAGAAGGTGGCGGGCCAGGAGATCATCGTCCGCACCGCGAAGGCGGGCGAGAAGCTGCGCACGCTGGATGACAAGGAGCGCACGCTGGACGCGGACGACCTGGTCATCGCGGACCGCGACCGCGCGCAGGCGCTGGCGGGCGTGATGGGCGGCGGCGACAGCGAGGTGACGCAGGGCACGAAGCGCATCGTCATCGAGTCCGCGCACTTCCACGGCTCCGGCGTGCGCCGGTCTGCGAAGCGCTACGCGCTGCACACGGAAGCGTCGCACCGCTTCGAGCGCGGGGCGGACCTGGACGCGGTGCTGCCGGCGTTGGACCGGGCCGCGCAGCTCATCGCGGAGCTGTCCGGTGGCACGGTGGTGCCGGGGAGGGTGGACGTGCAGCCCGAGCCCCTGGCGCCACGCCGGGCGACGCTGCGCTACGCGCGGGTGGAGAAGGTGCTGGGCGTGGCGGTTCCGGAGGAGGAGGTCCGGCGCATCCTGACGGCGCTGGGCTTCAAGTCCGTGGAGGAGTCGCAGGGGCAGACGACGTACGAGGTGCCCCGGGCGCGCGTGGACGTGGAGCGCGAGGAGGACCTGATGGAGGAGGTCGCCCGCGTGTACGGCTACGACAACATCCCGGCGCGGCTGCCGCGAGGGCTGGAGACGCTGGCGCCGGAGCCGCTGTCCATGGAGGCCGAGCGCCGGCTGCGCCACGCGCTGGGCGGCGTGGGGCTGTCCGAGGTGGTGAACTACTCGTTCGTGGCGCCGAAGTCGCTGGAGGTGCTGGGCGGGAAGGAAGCGCCCATCGCGCTGATGAACCCGCTGAGCGTCGAGCAGTCGGTGATGCGCACGAGCCTGCTGCCGGGCCTGCTGGAGAACCTGTCACGCAGCGTGCGCCACCAGGTGGAGTCGGTGGGCCTCTACGAGACGGGCCGGGCGTACTTCCGGGACGCGCAGGGCGGGCAGGGCATGCGCCCGGCGGCTCGCGAGGTGCCTCGCGTGGCGGGCCTGGTGTGGGGCCTGCGCAGTGGTGGCCGGAGCTGGACGGCGAAGGACTCGCGCGTGGACTTCTACGACGCGAAGGGGGCGGTGGAGGCGCTGCTGCACGCGCTGCACGTGGAGGGCGCGGCCTTCACTCCTGCGGAGGCGCCTGCGTACCACCCGCGGAGCTGCGCGCAGGTGTCGTTGAGCGACGGGACGGTGCTGGGCCTGGTGGGCGAGGTGCACCCGCGCGTGACGAAGGGGCTGGGGCTGCCGGAGGGCGTGTTCGTGTTCGAGCTGGACACGGATCCGCTGTACGCGGCGGCGCGGCTGGTGCCGCAGGCGGCGGCGTTGCCGAAGTACCCGGCGGTGCTGCGCGACCTGGCGGTGGTGGTGCCGCTGGAGCTGCGCAACGAGGAGGTGCGCCGGGTGATCCTGGAGGTGGGGGCGCCGCTGGTGGAGGACGCGCTCGTGTTCGACGTCTACACGGGCAAGCCCATCCCCGAGGGGAAGAAGAACCTGGCGTACGCCTTGAGGTACCGCTCGCCCGAGCGGACGCTGACCGACGCGGAGGTCACGGCGGCCCACCAGCGCATCATCACGGAGGTGAACCAGCGGCTGGGGGCGGCACTGCGCGCCTGAATTCCTGAATGAAGTCAGGACGTTGACACGGTTCGGGGAAGGCTGACACCATGCCCCGCGTTCACCGGCCAATCACGGGTGCCAGAGGACTCGCATGACGAAAGCGGACATCATCGAGGGGGTCTACGAGAAGGTCGGCTTCTCCAAGAAGGAGTCGGCGGAGATCGTCGAGCTCGTCTTCGACACCGTGAAGGAGACGTTGGAGCGCGGGGACAAGATCAAGATCTCCGGGTTCGGAAACTTCCAGGTGCGCCAGAAGAAGGCGCGCGTGGGGCGCAACCCGCAGACGGGCAAGGAGATCGAGATCAGCGCCCGCCGGGTGCTGACCTTCCGGCCGAGCCAGGTGTTGAAGAGTGCCCTGAACGGCGAGGCACCCCCGGAGAACCACGCGGAGATCGACGCGCAGGAAGAGGCGGCGGCGGACGCGGCGGAAGCCCGGGGCGAGGACTTCGACGAGGGAATGGAAGAGGGCGACGAGTAGGTTTTTTTCACCGGCGCCCTTCACCTCCTGCTTGACCTGAAACGAGGGCAGGGGCATAAGGGCGCACCGTTTCACGACGGCCGTTTTCGGGGCGTAGCGCAGCCTGGTAGCGCACTTGCTTGGGGTGCAAGTGGTCGCAGGTTCAAATCCTGTCGCCCCGACCAAATAGAGGCCCTGGAGTTTCCGGTGCAAGCCGGTGACTCCAGGGCCTTTGTTTTTTCCGCGAGCGCGCAGGCGGCGAATGCCGAGTCGCCGCGCTCCCATGGCGCGAACCTCTCCGCCCACAGCGCCTCCTACCTCTCATGGGGAGTCACCTTGAACGGCGGAATCTCGTCGGCGAGTGTGACCGAGAGCCAGAGGTTGTTGTTGCTCGAGGGGCTCGGGGGGCCACGTCACCCAGGCGGGGCGGGTTGGTTCACGACGACGCAAATCTTGGGGAGACCTGGGATGCCGCATCCATCCGGAGGACACAATGGAAGCCAGACTCCGCTCGTTGCTCGACTTGTTCGACGGTAAGCGCCGTTACCTCATCCCCCTGTTTCAGCGCCCCTACGTCTGGACCGAAGAGCGGCAATGGGCGCCGCTTTGGGAGGACATCGTGCGGCAGGCTTCTCTTGCTGCCGGCGGCGCGCATGAGGAGCCGCCACACTTCATAGGGGCGGTGGTCATCAATCAGGTGCGCACTTTCGGCAATCAGGTTCCCGCGCACGAAGTCATCGACGGGCAGCAACGCCTGACCACCTTCCAAGTTCTGCTGGCCGCCATCCGGGACGTGGCACAGGTGGAAGGCGCCGCGGATGTTGCCAGCGAGTTGAGCCCCTACACCGCCAACAAGGGCATGATGGAGCATCCGGATGTCGAGCGCTTCAAGCTCTGGCCGACGATCAAGGACCAGCCCGCGTTCACGGCGGTAGTCAGCCTCGGAAGCCAGTCGGCCGTCGAAGCGCAGTATCCTGCCGTGTACAAGCGCAAGGTGCTGCAGCCGCGCGAGCGCCTCGTGGAGGCGTACTTGTTCTTCACCCGCGCATTGAGGTCCTACCTCGATGACGCCGAAGAGGACCGCACGACAGCACTGCACGCCGTTTTCGAGGCTCTCCGGCGCCGGCTTCAGCTCGTCACCATCGAGCTCTCGGGCAATGATGATCCACAGGTCATTTTCGAGACCCTCAATGCTCGGGGTGAGCCCCTGCTCGCTTCGGATCTGCTCCGTAACTACGTCTTCCTACGAGCCGCGCGGAACAAGGAGGATGTTTCAGGCCTCCACAAGCAGTACTGGGCGCCGTTCGATGAGGAGGCGGACGACCTGCAGGACGCGAAGAGCAAACGCTTCTGGCAAGTGCAGGAGCGGCAGGGGCGCTCACTTCGTCCTCGCATCGACCTCTTCCTTCAGCACTTTTTGGCGTTCAAGACCGAGCAGGAGCCGAACGTTACGCGGCTCTTCCACGACTATCAGCGGTGGATACGAGAGAAGAACCCGTTTCCATCAGTGGAAGCAGAACTCGTGGACGTTACCCGCTGCGCGAATGCGTTCCGGCGCCTCCTTCGTCCGGACCCTTCCACACGGCTCGGCGCCCTTGCGGTGAGGCTCCGGGACATGGACACCAGCACCGTCTACCCCTTGATGCTGGCGTTGCTCATGCGACAGGAGCTTCCCGAGGTCGAGTTCGCGGGAATTGCGACGGACATCGAGTCCTTTCTGATCCGCAGGCTGGTCTGTGGTCGCACCACAAAGGCATACAATCGTTACTTTCTCCAGCTCACGCGAGAGGTCAAGGCGTTGGTCAGCGTTGATCGTGCTGCTTTTCAGAGTCTCTTGCTGGCGGGAGAGGGCACGTCGGTGGATTGGCCGGACGACGCGGAGTTCCAGCGCGCGCTCCAAGACCGGCCGCTCTACATGGAGTTCCGCGCTTCGCGGCTCGAGATGCTTCTCCGCGCGCTTGATGAGGCACTCAGGACCGCCAAGACCGAGAAAGTGACCGTCGATGGTGACCTGAGCATTGAACATGTGATGCCGCAGCAGTGGGAGGCGAATTGGCCGCTGTCCAAGGCCGCGGTGGCGAAAGCGGGCGGACATGAGGAGGCGGAGCAGAAACGTGACGTGCTCGTTCACACGCTGGGAAACCTGACGCTTCTGACGCAGGAACTGAACGCGTCTGTGAGCAACGGTCCCTATGTCGACAAGCAGAAGCACATCACCGCGAATTCCGCCCTCCGAATGAATACGTACTTTCAGACTGAGGCTGAATGGGACGAAGACGGCATCCGGAAACGGGGCGAGATGCTGGCGATGCTGGCAACGAAGTTGTGGCCTAAGCCTCGAATTGCCTGAGCATGATGTCGGACAAGTCTTGATGCCGGGGCGAACACATCCTGCACCGGTGATGCGGGCCCAGATGACACACGAGCGCGGCGCGCTGTTCTCCGGCGCGGGAACGATGTTCATCCCCGCAGGAATTATTCACTCTCCTTCCTACTGGGACTTCCGGGACCCCAGTTATTCCTCGTTAGGGACGCGTTGCGGAGAGTGCGTGTTTGGCGCGAGCATGCGGTCCGCTGCTCGCCCCCAGGCGGGCGGTCCTCACCCTCAAGGAGTGTTCAGCACATGCGAATCCCCCGGACTTCCGGCCGTAGGACGCTGCTTGGAACGCTGCTGTGTACCCTTTCCCTCGTGGCCTGTGGTCCGGCCCCCGAGGCCGAGCCCACCGACAGCGCTCCCGTGGGCACGGAGAAGCAGCCCGTCGTCTACGGGACCGACAACCGCACGGACGTGTACGCGCACGCGAACGCCACGCTGCGCGCCCGCGCTCAGCAGTCCACCGTCGCGCTGATGAACCCTTCGGACTTCAACGCGACCAACCCCAACAACGTCACCTTCAACGGGTCCACGCTGCGCTCCGCGTACAACCTCTGCACCTCCGAGCGCTTCCTGGACGACCTGACCCCGGCCTTCTGCTCCGGCACGCTCATCGACGATGACCTGGTGCTCACGGCGGGCCACTGCATCACCAGCGCGTCGGCCTGTAGCAGCACGCGCTTCGTCTTCAACTTCTACCGCACCGCCGCCGGCGCCATGCAGACGGTGACGACCGCGGACATCTTCTCCTGTCAGGCGATTGTCGCGCGCCAGCAGGCCACGGTGGGCGGTCGCAACCTGGACTTCGCCATCGTCCGGCTGGACCGGTCGGCCACCCCGCGCTTCACGCCCGCCCCCATTCGCGCGGGCAACGCCGCGCTGCCCGTGGGCACCAACGTGACGGTCATCGGCTCGGGCAGCGGCATCCCCTTCAAGATCGACTCGGGCGGCTCGGTGCGTGACGCGCGCGCGGGCACGCTGGACTACTTCGTGGGCACCACGGACACGTTCGGCGGCAACTCGGGCTCGGGCGTGTACGAGAACAACGGCTACACGGTGGCCGGCATCCTGGTGCGCGGCGAGACCGACTACAAGGCCAACGGGAGCTGCAGCGTCGTCAACACCTGCACGGAGACGGGCTGCCGCGGCGAGGACATCACCTACGTCCGGCCGGCCATCGACGAGTACTGCGGCGTGGCGACCAGCACGCGCCTGTGCGCGGGCTACCCGCCGCCCCCGACGCCGGTGACGTTCACCTTCACCGCCACCAACACCAACAGCGCCAACCAGAACACCGTCAACCACAACGTCACCCTGGCCGCCGGGCAGACCCTCAAGTTCGGCACCTGCACGGTGCCGGGCGCCACCGGCACGGGTGACACGTACCTGCGCCTGTACAACGGAACCTCCCTGGTGGTCTCGAACGACGACGCCTGCGGCACGCTGTCCTACGCCAGCTTCAAGGCCACGACGGCGGGCACCTACCAGATCCGCGCCGGCTGCTACTCCAGCGGGAGCTGCAGCGGCACGGTGGCGTACACCGTCCAGTAGTCCCTGAAGGACCGAAGCGGGCGGTGGCGTCCGTCACCGCCCGCACCGGGCTCCTTCACTCCGGCAGCACGAGGGCGATCCTCGCCCCGCCAGCCATCCTGGCGGGGGCCGGAGCGTGACGAGCGCTCAGCAGCAGTTGGATGGCTTCTGGGCGATGACGGCGATCAGCACGGCGATGTTGAGCACGAGCTGCGCCAGCACGACGGCCAGGTACGCGCCACCGGTCGTGAACAGGCCGACGACCATCAGGATGAGCGACGCGCAGTTGAGGGCGATGGTGAACCAGCTGCCCGTCAGCGCCGCCCCGAAGATCTTGCCGAGGGTCCCTCCGAGGTAGAGCGCCTTGATGATCCGGATGACGGTGGAGCCATCGATGGCACCCTGCTGCGCCGCGGCCCCCAGCGTCCGGAGCAGCGACGTGCTCTCCGTGATGAGCGGCCTGGCGGCCTTGACCACCTGTGTCGCCGAGTAGCCCAGCCCTACCACCGCCAGCAGCAGGCACACGCAGGTCGAGGCCACGGAGATGACCCAGCCGATGCACTCGGTGTCGACCGTCAGCTCCATCCGGTCGCACTCCACCGGGCCCTGGGCGGTGTGGTGATAGAAGACGTAGTGCTTGCCCTCGACCTTCCCGGCGATGGTGCCCACCGGCAAGCCCCCGGGCCCGTTGCCGCGTGACAACCCCAGGTGGAGGTTGTTGCGGAAGAGTGAGCGCAGCCGGTCCTTCATCGCGCCCGGCACGGAGGCCAGCACCTGCTCGTAGGAGGCGATGAGGGCGTCCACCTGCGCACCCGAGAGCGGGCTCTGCGCGGGGAGGGCCACCTCCTCCGTGGCCCACCGGACGGAGGGCTGGAGGCCCGCGGAGGGGCGAGGCACCGCCACCAGCGTGGTCGTGGACGGCGCCCCGGGCGGCGGCGTGGAGTCGGAGGGCGGCGTGGCGACGAGCGAGGGCGTCGCCGTGTTGAGCAACGACGGCGGATTGCCGGTCACCTGGTTGGCCAGGCCGAGCGCGTTCCAGGCGTAGTACGCCACGCAGCCGTCCGCGTCGGAGGGGTCGCTCGACATGTAGTGCTGGAGTTCGTTCTGGGGGAGTTCGCGCGACCACAGGCCCACCGCCTGCAGGTGCCCCTGGAAGTCGTGGACCGCCCCACCCGCGACACTGGCATCGGGGTCCGCGCCGAACACCCAGACAGGGCTGGCCACAGAAGGCAGCGTGGTGCCGATGGCCGAAACGGAGTTGCCATCCAGGAAGAGCCGCACCGTGGCGCTCCCGTCGTAGGTCATCGCCAGGTGGTGCCACCCACCCGCGGGCAGCGCCGCTCCCTGCTCCCAGCTCGCACCGCTCGAGCCCGACAGGGACTTGAGGCAGACGTCGAACACGCCATTGTCCCACCGCAGGCCCAGGGCGATGCCATCCCGGGTGTCGCGGTCCCGGCACGCGAACAGCGTACGGTCGCTCAGCTGGAAGTCGGAGGGGGCATCCGCGTTGAACCACGCCTGCACGCTGAAGGGCCCGCCGTTGGCCACCACGGTGAGGTTGTCTCGCGGTGAAGGCTGGACCGCCGCGTTGACGACCCGGAGGGCGGGGGCGAGCATCGTCACGTGCGCGCCGCCCTGGAAGATCGCGGCCGGGCGGTTGTGTCCGGAGACGTCCCCGGTGGACCCGTCGCTGAAGCTGTAGCAGGCGGTGAGTGACGGGCCCGGCTGAGGCACGTCCCACACCGGCTGGCACTCCTCGCCGGTGAACGCGGTGGACCAGAACGCGACGTTGCAGAACTGCGCGTCGGTGGTGCCCCCCAGGGTGAAGACGCTTTCGGTGATGATGACTCCCGTGGCACTCCCCTCGATGACGGGCGTGCCGTTCGCGTAGAGCGTGTAGTTGCCGGCGCCAGTGCCGGTCCACTGCCAGACGTACAGGATGTACTGCCACTGCTCCGGCAGCAGTTCGACTTCCGCGCACCGCGGCGCATTGAGGCCCGGCATGTCGAGCGTCAGCTGCATGCCGTGAAGCCCGATGGACCAGTCCGTCCCCATCGACAGCAGCAATCCGTCGTAGGCAGGGGTCCGAGGACGAACCCAGAAACCGATGGAGTAGGACGAGGTGCCAGAGTTGTTGATGGGGGTGGACGTGCCCAGTTGGATGCGCTGGCCGTAGCGAACGTCGGCGGCACCGTACTGATACATGGGTCTCATGATGGGGGGCTCCAGGGGTGGGGAAGGACCGCCGCCGCGAAGAGCAAGGAGCGCGCCAGCGCGCGGCGCCTGACCTCTCCTCTGGGGGCGCGGTGCGATCCCGCCGCTTGCGTCCCGGCATGACGCAGCCGAGTCAGTCTGGGACGCACGGCACGCCATGCCCAAGCGTCACGACGCCAGGGCCCGTAAGGTAGACAGACCCGGCATGTGCACGTGTTGTATGGGGTTGGGTGGTCCGCGACATCCCAGCCAGCAAGCGCCGAGCGTGGAGGATTCCTGTCTATAATCAGCGGGCCTTGCTACCGGCGCGGGCGGACAGCCCCTGCGGCCACTTCACGAGGAGACGCCACATGAATCGGGTGGAATTGAAGAAAGGGATGGAGGGATGGATGTCGGAGAACGGCAATTGCTTCATCCCGGATGGCTGGGATGGGCAGGTGATTTTCGCGACAGCCGCCCCGTTGAACAGCGTCGTGTACCGGAAGCAGGGATTGAACGACACCTTGTTCAGCAGCAAGACCTACGTCCCCTACGTCTCCACGACGTTCATCAAGGACTGCCTGCACACCGCCGAAGAAATCATGCATCAGTCGCTGTTCGACCCGAAGGAAGGAGCGACGCGCAGCAAGAGCGTGGAGAATGGCTCCGCCTTCGGGAACAGCAAGCTGGAAAACGTTCTCGTCGCCCAATCCCTGCTCAAGGGCAGGGGCAGCAATGACAATGCGGCGCCGCTCGCGGGCCAGGCCTATGTCATCGTCAACATGAAGTGGGACACGGAGGGGACCTCCCCCTACCACGCCGCCGGGGTGGTCGCGGTGGATGGCGGTGACCGCATCACGCTGGAGGTGTTCGCGAGCACCCGCACGTCGTATGCGCGGAAGGAGGCGGGCTGCTATCGCATGTACAAGACGTCGGGCGTCGAGGGACACACCTTCCACGGCGCATGGGGTTCCCAGGAGGAGTATTTCTCCGACAGCGCGGTCACCTTCGCCCTCTGCGCGAAGTGATGAAGCCTCCGGCGCCGGGGCTCGTGAGTCATCCAGCTGTTCCCGGAGCTCACCCCCATTGCAGGAGGAGGGCCCCGTTATCTTCCAGCTCCACCCGCGTCCGGGGTGCCAGCCGGCGTCCCTCGCGGCCC
Source organism: Corallococcus sp. AB018 (assembly GCF_003986945.1). Lineage (NCBI taxonomy): Bacteria > Pseudomonadati > Myxococcota > Myxococcia > Myxococcales > Myxococcaceae > Corallococcus > Corallococcus sp. AB018. The sequence continues at coordinate 44,147 of NZ_RAWR01000016.1, forward strand.
AGGACTTCGCACAACCATTCGGCGTCCCGTCGCGAGGCCCGGTGGGGTCGGAGCTGGCGCAGCTGCATGGGGAGCATGCGCAGGCTGGCGATCCGGCCGTTCGCCGGGTCCACTGACGCCAGGTACATCAAGGCCAGGTCCGGTCGGTATTCCTCGTGGCCGAGGATGCCTTCGTAGTCGTTCAGGAAGTCGCCGCAGCCATGGAGGATGAGGCGGCCGTGGTGGACCTCGATGCCGCGAGGGTGGTGCGAGGAGTGGCCATGGACGACGTCCACGCCAGCCTCGTCGATGAGTGCATGGGCGAAGTCCTGCTGCGCCCGTGGCACCGTGTAGCCCCAGTTTTCGCCCCAGTGGATGGAGGCGATGACGACGTCGCCTTCGCGCTTGAGGTCCGCCACCCGTTTGCCCAGGTGCCTCGCCGTGGTGGGGGACAGGTCGGGCAGCAGGTCCACGCCCGGTCTGTTCTTCCTCGCCGCCCACGATGGCGGAATGCCGCTGCTGACATCTCCGCACGAAAACACCACGACTCGCCGCCCGGTCCCTACAGCCAGGAGCGCGGGCTGCTGGGCCTCCTCCAGGTTCTCACCCATCCCCGAGGTGGCGATTCCCAGACGGCGGAGGGTGGACAGCGTTTGCGCCAGCCCCGGGTAGCCCCAGTCCAGCACGTGGTTGTTCGCCATCGCGCAGCAACTGATTCGGGCCGCCGTGAGGCATTCGGCATTCTCCGGGTGCATGCGGTAGTGGATGCCCTTGTCGGGCCACCACTGCTCGCTCGTGGTGATGCTCGTCTCCAGGTTGATGATCCGCACGTCGGGCGCGGCGTGCTCCAACGCGGCGAGCGCGTCCCCCCAGATTTCACCGAAGCCGACGGGCTTGCGGATGGGGCCGTTGCGCTCCTCGGCGAGCGCGACGTAGTCCCGGGCATCGTGCAGGTAGGACTCATGGATGCCGGGTGGAGCAGGGTGGGGCAGCACCTGATCAATGCCCCTGCCTGTCATCACGTCGCCGCAGAGGAAGAGGGAAACCAACCTCTTGTCTTGCTGGCCAGGAGTCATCATCGACGAAGAACAGGGTGCCCCGAGTCCTTCAGTAGGTGGCCGACTTCTTGGTGGTCACGGCATGGGCGGACGAGATGCGCTTCTCCACCTCTTTCGCGTCGTGGCCACGCGGGCACTTCGGTGCTCGCTCGTCGTGCTCCTGGATGGTCATGAATGCGGTGAAGGGCTCCTGGCACTTGCGGCAGAAGAACTCGTAGATGGGCATGGCGTGCTCCCCCTTTGAAGGAAGATGCGGTCCACCATCGGCAGGTGGCAGGTCACGAGGTGCCAGCCAGCCGTAGGCGCGCCAGGTCGGGCCCGTTGCATGGAACATTTTACAGGATATGGAAGTGGAAACTCCGAATCGTCGAGTGCCGACAATTCCCCCGGGCCGGCGGGTGAGATGCAACCAATCCGCCGTGTAGGATTCATGCCCTCAAGCACCTTCAACTGGAGGCAGGCCCTTGATCAGCTCCCTCATCCGCCAGGTCGTCACCACGATCCAGGCCGCGGTCACGAAGCCTCCGGTTCCTCCGGCTCCGCCCACGCCTCCTCCCTCCGCCGCGCCGTATTTCCAGGACGGTGTGGACGCGGCGAAGGCCAGCCCCGTGAACCTCAGCGGCTACGGGAACACTCCGTCGGCCGCGGCTGCCGCGAGCGTGGATTCGCCGCTGACGAAGGCGAGCAAGGGGGAGAGGGCCGGCCCTGAGTTCATCCACCTGGACGCCGGATGGACTCCGCAGGGACAGGGCTACGACGCCGGGCGCGGTGAAGTGCTCACGACCTATTACAACGACGACCACCGGGTGCTCCTGTCGGTGCAGGACAAGGACTCGGGGAAGGAGACGCATCAGGCGGTGCTTGGTGGCCCGCCTCCCGCGGGTCCTCCCAGCCATGGTGGCGGCGTCTCCACGGATGGCGACAACGTCTATGTCTCCGACACGGACCACATCTACGTCTACACGCGCGAGGAGATCGAGGCCGCCCAGAACGAGTGCCGCGAGGCCATGCCCTCCCAGGTCATGGATGTCCCCAAGCCTGAAGGCCTCACGGATCCGGCCACGGGCATCGGACTGGTCTCCGCCGGCAGCTTCATGACCGTGAAGGACGGCTACGCGTACATCGGTGGCTACAGCAAGGACGGCGATGGCAAGGCAGGTGCCGTCTGGCGGTACGAAATCGACGAGAAGACCGGCGCCCTCATCGAGGACTCTCGCGAGGGCCCCATCCGCGCTCCGGACCGCGCTCAGGGAATGACCGTCGTCGATGGCGGCATCATCTTCACCACGGGCGACAAGAAGCTCATCTACCAGCCGTTCACGTCCACCGAGGACACCTTCTCGGCGGACATCGACAATCGGGTGGACATCGGCAACGGGCTCATCGACCCCTACGCCCAGGGCGTGAACATCATCGATGGTGAGATCTGGGTCACCTACGAGAGCGGCTCGGGCAAGTACCGCGACAAGGTCGACGAGCCCCGCGAACACATCCAGCGCATCCCGCTGGAGGATCTGGACCTCGCGGCGGGATGCCTCACGGCGGAGCAGCTCGAAGGCTGAGGCCCTACACGGACGCGGTCGCCTCCATGTCGGCGAGCGTGAAGTCGTCCATCGTCAGCGTGCCCACCTGGTCGATGGACAGGCCCACGCTGAGGGCCTTCGCCGCGGAGGGCGTGGCGGGCGTGGTCCACTCGGCGAAGGTGTAGCTGCTCTTCGGGGGCAACAGTGGCCCCTGGGACCAGTAGGTCCAGGCTCCCGCGCTGGTGCGGTAGTACGCCTTGAACCGCACCTGCGTGGTGGCCTTGTACCAGGCGGTGATCCGGTAGTGATGTCCCGTGGTCGGCGTGGGCGTGCAGCTGCTGTCGTCCTGACGGGTGATGAGCTTCCGGTCTCCGTCGGTGATCTGCGTGATGCGCACCTGCTGCGCCCAGCTGCCTCCGTGAGCGTCCGACGTCCGGTTCCACGTGAAGGTGTTGTTCCCGAAGCCGCCGCGCTGCCAGCAGTCCGGGGTCCCGTCGCCGTTGCTGTCCGCTTCGAGCGACGGATTCTTCAAGAGCTGCGCGGGGGGCCAGCTCACCGGGGGCTTGAGCACTCCGCCAATGATTGCGTCCATCGTGGCCACGGTGGTGCCTCGCGAGGCGCGGGTGGCCAGCCAGTCGATGAACGCCGTCAGGTTGGCGGGTGAGATGGAATAGGTCTGCGGTGGGTCGCACGGCCCGCAGATGTGATGGAAGACGATGGGCACCCAGCCGCCGCCTGACTCCTCGGCGCGCAGCACGTAGTTCTTCAGGTCCGTGAGCGTGGTGGTCGCCTGCACGGAGCCGTTGGTCCGGATGGCGTACGGGTCCGCGGGAGGCACGGGCTCGGCGGCCGGGCTGCTTCCAGTGGAGGAGGTCCTCAGTCCGCCGCTCTCCCTCGCGGAGTTGTAGTTGCAGTCGACGACGATCTGCCGCGTGGTCGCGTCCTTGTCTCCGAAGGGATAGGCGAAGGACGTGACGCGGAAGCCATCGTTCAGCAGGGCGACCCGGTCGTTGCAGATCTCCTTGCGCTGGTTGTCCGCTGAAAGCTCCGTGAGGTGCGGATGGGTCAGCGTGTGCCCGCCAATCTCATGGCCCTTGTCCCGGAGCGTGCGCACCTGGGCGAGCGTGAGGCGACCGGACTGCCCCAGCCTGCTGCTGTTGATGAAGAACGTCCCCCGCATGCCACGGGCCTCCATGGCGGAGGCCGCGATGAGCTGCGAAGCCAGGCAGTCGTCGAAGTTCAGCGAGACGACCACCTGGCCGGGCAGGAGGGCGGTGGCTCGGGTCGTGGGTTCCATGGTGGGTGCTCCCCCTTGTGCACGAGAACTTCACCCACAACCTGTGCATGCTCCGCTATTCGAGCTTCGACGTGGCGTCGACGGTCAGCTCCAGCGTCGTGAGCTCCGGATCCGCGAGGATGTCCGCTTCGTTGAAGCGCACGGGACGGAAGTGCTTGCTGGAGAAGAGGTCCGTCTGGTCCGCGAAGTGCGGGGACGCCGGGTCGCTGGACTCCGCGTAGGAGAGGACCGCGTTCGCCTTGGGTCCCTCCGGCGTGAACTCCATCACCATGAGGAAGCTGGTCCCGAAGTCGACCAGGTAGCCTTCCGGCGTGAGCCCCGTGCCGGGGGAGAGCAGCGGGCCCTGCGGCTGGGACTGCGGCAGCAGCGTCGCGTTCGCGCCGGAATAGCCGACGACGTTGGTGACGCCCTCGAAGGCCGCGCCGCCGTGCAGGGGCACCTTGCGGTCTTCCTTCCAGGCGAACTGCACGTCGCCCAGCTTCGTTCCCACCGCGATGCCCGCCTTGCCCAGGAGCGCCACGGCCTCCGCCAGCTTCTGGTTCACCGGATCCACGCCGGACTCCGGCGCGGGGACCAGCTCCGCCGGCGTCACCGCCGCCCGGGCCGGATCGAAGGGCTGCGCGAAGAGGGCGCCCTTGTCCACGAGGTCGGAGCGGTTGAAGCCGTTCAGGAACTCACGCCAGACGATGGCTCCCGAGCGGTCCAGGTCCAGCCGGCCATCCCACGCCGCAATCAGCTGGCATGCCTCGGCGATGTCCACCGGAGCGCCCTCGACGACGATGGGCTCCGCGCCCTGGCAGCGCTGCACCACGGCTGTGCGCAACTGCTCCGCCACCCAGGTGCGGTTGCTCAGGATGGCCTGCTCGGCCTCCTCGCGCGTGAAGCGCCCGTCGCTCCCGGCCGCCGCGGTGTCACCCTGTTCGGTGATCAGCGTGAGGTTCATGTGCGAGCGCGTGCTCATGCGGCCGCGCGTCCCGAAGATCTCGTAGAGGAAGGGCAGGTCGAGCAGGGGAGCGGCGGGGTTGGAGAACGTCGCCGGATCATTCGCGTTCATCACGAAGTCCGTGCGGCGAAGCTGCGGCATGACGGTGGTCGGCACCAGGCCTTGCGACTCGCTGTCCAGGCCCACCCATTCGTCGCGGGACGTGCTGCCGTCCAGCAGGACGAGCCCCAGTGACGCGAACACCGGCGCGTCCGGGGTGGACGCGAGCGAGTCGCGATACGCCGCGACGGTGGCGGGGCTCAAATAGGGGACCCGCGACGCGTCCACGTAGCGCGTATCGCCGTCCGCGCTCGTCATGAGCGTGTTCACCCAGGGCGCTCCGCGCACGGTGCGCTCCACGTCCGCGGCTTCGCCGATGTCTCGGGCCGTGTTCAGGCGCACCCAGTGCTCCGCGAAGCGCGGGTTGTCCTCGGTCGCGTCGCGAGTCGTGTACGCGGTCTCGTCCGTCCAATCCGCGCCGGGGCCGGCGAGGATGGGGCCGTAGTGGCTGCGCCAGAACGTGCGCGTCTCCTGCGTCATGCCGCCGTCGGCCCCTCGCACGTTGACGGTGACGGTCCGCGACGTCATGCGGCGCGTCGTCCCGTCATAGACGTACGCCGTGGGGTCGCCCGGCACGAGCTTGAGCCGGTAAAGCGTCAGGTGGCTCGACGCCGTCACCGTGTGCGTCCACGCGATGTCACGGTTGAAGCCGATGTTGATCGCCGGAACGCCCAGCAGGGACACGCCGTACACATCCAGCTTGCCGGGGATCGTCTGGTGGCTCTCGTGGAAGCGGAGGCTGCCCTCCCAGGGAAAGTGCGGGTTGGCCACGAGCATGCCCCGGCCACTGGCCGTCTTCTCGCGGCCCAGCGCCCAGCCGTTGCTGCCCAGCTCATCCTTGCGCGGCGACAGCGCGAGCGGCCTCGACTGGAGCCGCTCGCCTCCCGTCTCCGCGCTCGGAGGCTGCGCGTTGCCCACGTAGCCGAGCAGCGGGATCAGCGTGTCGAACAGCGACAGGTCCAGGTGGTACGCCATCAGGTCATACGCGCTGATGGGCTTCACCCACGCGGCGCCCCGACAGGGCTCGGGACGCTGAGCGGCCGGCACATCCGCGAGGTACTGGTTGTAGCCAGCGGCATAGCCCTGCACGAGGTCGCGCAGGTCCTGCGACTGCTCCGCGAAGCTGGCCTCGGCGCGGGTCCGCAGCGCGAGCCCCAGGTAGGTGAAGTCGCTTTCGAGGAAGGCGTCCTGCGGGCCCCGGCCCAGGTAGCGAGCGCGCTCGCCACGGACCTTGAGGAACTGATCCGCGAGGATGCAGACCGCGTCCTGCGCCTGCGCGTAGCCGATGCCAGCGCCCAGGCTGCGATAGCCGTCGGCCTGGATGTGGGGGACGCCGTACGACGTGCGGTGGAGGGTGGCCTTGAGCGGGGAGGGCGCCGGCGGGTCGTCGTTCCGGCAGCCACTGAACGCCGTCAGGGTCAGCAACAGGGGGAGGGAGATTCGGGATGTACGCATGGGTCGTCAGCCTCGCAAACAGGGCTGACAAGGATATCCGCTCTAAGCCAAGTATCCGTGACCACGAGGGTAGTAGCGGTCGCGTGGGACCGGTGGCATAGGCTGCGTCCCAAAAAGGAGCAGGCCATGGCGTACATGCTGGTGGTGAGGCAGGTCGAGGGCGGGATGCCCCAGGCGGCGGAAGGGAAGCGCGTCTCGGCGGACCGGATGGAGCGGATGCGGGGCTTCGGGGCGTCGCTCCAGGCGCGCGGCATCCTCAAGGCGGCGGACTCCCTGCGTTCGGACTCGGAGGGCATCCGTGTGGAGCGGCGCGACGGGAAGCTCAGCTTCAGCGACGGGCCGTTCACCGAGTCCAAGGAGATCATCGGTGGCTTCTTCCTCGTCGACGTGAAGACGCGCGAGGAGGCGCTGGAGCTGGCCACGCAGTGCCCCGCGGCGGAGTGGTCCACCGTCGAGGTCCGCCAGTGCGGTCCCTGCTACGACCCGTGAGCGGCGCGGACTGCCGGTCACGGCCTCGCTAACGGAGAGTAAATACCCCATTCGCGGGATGGTTCCGCCAGTGCAACTGGGGTTTGATGCCGTTATGGGGTGGGACTCCTCATCCTGACTTCCGCAGGATGAGGCCGGAGCGTCGTCGACAGATCGCCCCCAGCTTCACGCAATTCCTGATGCTGTGATCCAATCGGGTAGCGGGCATGGCATTGCCCGCTTGGGGGCGGTTCATGCCGGGTGAACAGGAGTCGTCTGCTTCCACCATCGTGAAGCAGTTGCTTTCGACGCTGGAGCAGTCGTCGCTTCGCCATGAGGCCATCTTGCTGCGGCAGCGGTTTGAGCTGCGGGAGTGGGCGGACCTAGGCGCCCCTGACATCGCGCTCGTCGCCGCATTGGTAGGCAGGCTTCAATCCATTCCACCCGCACCGGCTCCTGTGCCCACGCCACCCGCTCCGAAAACAGAGCGATTGGAGGCGCCCGCGGCCCCTTCCGGCGAGGTGGAGTGGAGCCCGCTCGAGAATAGCGCTGCATGGGTTGACAGCATTCCCCGTGGACGTGAACTCCTGTCCCTGCTGGACGCACTGGCCCGATGCGACGATGGCGATACCGCCGCATCACTGTTGACCCGGCTGTTCGTGACGCACCTGCGCTTCGAACCGCATGCCGTGGATGAAACGCCCCGCCTTGATTCCACGGCGGTCATGCGAAGGCTCCGCACCATCGCGCGACACGATGACTTCATGGTGTCGCTCGCTGAGCTCGTCTTTCCATATCCCTTCGGCTCCAACTTCCAACCTGTGTTTCGCAGGCATCCCTATGGGTTGGTGATTGCCATTGCTCCTGGTTGGAACGCATGTCAGTTCGCTTTCCGACTCGAAGGTGATGGAGTGGGTGTTCCGCCCAGAACCCGCCAGATGGTGGGCGCTTCGAAGGAGGGCGAGCTTCGAGACAACCTGCTGATCTGGCTGAAGCGGATGGATCTCCTGCGGTTGAGAGGGGGAGAGGATGGCTTCGCGCTGGTCCGGCGGCTGAAGGACGCACTTGGCGCCTCTCCCGTGGAAGTCTCTCGTGCGTGGGAAGTGTCGGTGCCGGGGGACCTCCCGGTTCCGCCTGGCGTCTCCTGGTCACGGCTCGTTGCCCATGAACGAAGGGCCTTCCTGCAGGAGCGCGGTGCCTCCCGGCAGCAGCCACGAGTCTGGTGGGGGCTGGAGCGGACGCTGCGCATGGTCCTTCCCTTCACCTTCGCCCAGAAGACGGGCCGCCTCTGCTACCGCGGCTATGTACTCGATGCACCGCAATCGGAGGTGGACGCGGTTCGGACGGGGAAGACCTGGCTCCGCCCGCTGATGCTTGAACTGGAACTGGTCTGTGACGATGGACAGGTCATTCCCATCCAATTGCCCGCAGCCATTCCGGAGGTGGATGACCGCGGCCGCCTCTTGCTGGATGGCTCGTGGTACCGCTGGGTGCCAAAGGTCCTGGGCCAGGGCCTGCTGACGTTGTCGGAGAATGTCCTGCGCCAGGAGTCACTCCTTGAGGAAGGGCTCGAAGAGGCTGAAGAGGAGTTGCTGACTCCCGAGGAAGAGGAGGGGCCTCGCGAGAACGAAGCCGCGTTCGAACTCGTCTCCACCCAGGACCTGCTCAAGGACGTGGGAACGATCTCTTCTCCCATGCGGCGGTTCGACGGGGCGACGGAGTTGGGAGCATTGGCGGGAGGGAGTCTCTGTGCGCTGCTCGAACGAGCCGTCTACCGGAAGCTGCTCGGCGTGGCCATTCGGCTAGATGCCTACGACAAGGACATTCGTCAGCTGCCGCAAGCCCTGCCGGGGCTGCTTCGTGGGCTCGCGGGCCGCGATGACCGGTTGCTGCTGACGAGCAAGCTCTTCCTCAAGGCCATCCTCGATCCCGCGTCCCATGGCACATCCCCAGATGAGCGCCTTCCCATCCTGAGGAATGCCTCCGTGATGCAGGCAGGGAGCCCTCCCGCCTGGGCGTGTCCGGATGTGTCCGCGCACCTCCGGCCAAGCCATTGGCTTCCTGTCTCTGCCGCTCGGTTGACGCCTTGTGGCGACCTGGCTCTTCCTATTCCGGATGAATCGGGCCAATACAGGCTGCGGGTCTCCACGGATCCGCTTCCCCAAGTGAATCCGCGGGCTGGAGGAGCAAGAGGCTTTGGGGCACGAGGTTGGATTGCTTGTGGCTTGTCCGCATTCGCTTCGCTTCCCGCTGGACAGCTTCAATGCGCGGCGCAAATCGCCCTCAATGCGCTTCCACTGCCGGAAGGGAGCAGCGTGCTCCATGTGCGGGGCCCCTCGCTGCTGGCCCGTTGGGTCGCGGGAGGACCGCTTCCACGGGTGGACCGGCAGCTTCGGGAAGTCCAGGTTCGCATCCCTCTGTTGTTGGACACGGAGGGGAATCACGCTTTTCACGTCAAGGTCACTCGTGGCGGCCAGGTGAAGGCAGGAGAACCATGGCTGGAAGCGCCCGTCAGCCTCTGGGCGAAGCCTTCGAAGGAACCATTGGAGACAGGGCGCGATGTCCATGGACACGCTTCCTGGCTGTTGGCCGAAGCGGTCTTTACCGGCAAGCCAGTGCCTGAGGACGAGACGAAGCCCGACGACGTGCCGGTCTGGGCGCCTCCGAAGCTGCCAATTCCCAAGGAGCGCTGGTTCGTTCCGCCAGGGGTCGAAGGGACAGTCATTGATGTCCGGCGGGAACTGGAGCGGGATCGCTCCGGCCTGGGGATGGCTTGGCGGATCACGCTGATCGTGGGACTGACGCCACCGGCGTCTCCCTGGGGGCATCTGGTGCTGCCGGACGGGCGGGTCGTTCCCTTTCACGACACGCTGTCGAAGGAGGATGCGCCCTACGATTCCGACGGGAATCCCGCGCGATTCGTGCTCGAGGATCCAACGCTCGGAGATACGCCCACGGCTGAGCCCTGGTTCGATGGAAGATCGGGGGAGTTGCTGGAGGCGGCGACTCTGCTTCGTGGGACATGCCTCTGGATTCCTGATCCGGTTCTTCCCATCAAAAAACCCGACCGGCGGCTCCGCTTTCGCGCCCGGGATGGCGAAGGGATGCCGGCGGAGGGAGATGCTCCCGCGCTGTCCACGATGGAGCGGTTGTGGTGGGTAGCCGCGAGCCCCGCGGACGCCGCTCGACTCGCGAAGGCCGAGCGTGCATGGGCAGGAGGTTTTCCACCCTTTCTGCCTCGCCTCGCGGAGGTCCTCGAAGCCGCTGCCCTCCAGCCCCCCGTCTGGGCCGGTGAAGGGCACGTCCGCGTCCAGGGAGAGGGACGCCGCGACACAGCGCTCAAGACGCTTGCGCTCCCACGGGTGCGTCATTGGGGGACAGGATACGAACAGGAAGCGGACTCACCCATCTGGTGGACTTGCGGCTGCGGCCGCATCCGTGGGTGGCGACGTGCCTTCGAGATGTGCAATCCCGAGACGCAGGGCTGTGGAACTCCGGTGATTCCGCGGTCCGCATCTGGGCCGCGGCGCACGCTTCCCGTGATGAAGCTCTGTGAGCCGGTGATCCATCCATGGAAGGTTGAAATCGTGGCCTGTCTGCTTGGCTGGACCGTCGCCGAAGTGAAGGCTCGGCAGGCGCGCTCCGGGGCCGAGGGCATCGAGCATCAACTTCGACAGAACCTCCTCAAGGAAGCGCCGGGAGCCGCCGCGAAGAGGCGTCTGGGCGGGCCGCTGTCCGCGGAGGAGCGTGAGCCCCTGCTTCGCGGTCTGGGGGAAATTGAACGCTTGGGGCCGTTCAGCGAGCAGAACGGAACAGGGCGATTCTTCCTTTCGGTGCTCCCCGTCCTCCCCAACGTCTTCCACCCGACCGGGATGCCGCGGGGGACACCGTCGCTGGTCCATTCGCCCCTGACCGAGGCCTATCACCTGGTGCGCTTCGCATCGAACCGTCTGGCGACACTGCGCGCATCCGGCGTGCGCCTGCTGACCGAAACAGCGCGCTCGTCGTTTCATGACGCCGTCGAGGCGTTGTTTGGTCCGTTGGATCAGGAGACAGCTCAGGAAGAGCCATCCAGCCTCGCCGCACTCCTCGTCCGCATCTGGCCGCTGACACGCGGGCCCGGCCTGCGTTCCGTGGTGCCAGGCCTATTCCGGATGGATGGGTGGAGGACCGCGCCCGAGGGCACGGATGCTTTCGTCGAGCACCCGGTCGAACGCCTTCCCTCTGTCTATGAAGTGCTGCCCCTGGCACCCCCCACCATCGATCGTGATGAGGCCGAGAGGGGCAATGTCCCTGGCGCGCCGGTCCCCCTGCCTGACGAAGGGGGGGGGACCGCACGTCTTCCATGCGTGCGGACATCTCCAGGTGCGTTCACCACGGGCCTGCTCACTCCGGACGGGGCGGTCTTCCTGCCGTCGCTTCCGGTGGGAGGGCCGGCCCCCGCTGCCATGGAGTTCTGGGCAGAGCGCGCCGCACGGGACCGGTTGCTGCGGATGTACCTCGCACGCTTGATGATGATCATCGGGATGCGCGCGTCCCGGGAAGCCGACGACGCGGTTCAGGCGTTGATGGCGGCGTTGCACCATCCAGGCTCCCGCCCCCTGGATTTCGTGCGGCTGCTGGAAGGCCCCCGTTCCACCCGGCTCCCCGAGGATGGAGAACAGGCCCGCCAGCAACTCGGCGTCACGATGGAACGCGCCTTCCCCGGTGACAGCGCGCGGCTTCAACTCGCGCGCGCACGGTTGGTGGAAGCCCTGGCGGGATGGTGGAAGTCCTTTCCCCGAGAGGGCGCCCCGTCTGGGTGGTCCTGGCTGCCCCTCGGAGAGAAGGGGCAGCGGGGGGGAAATCGATTCGCGCCTCCGCTCTCATCCCCGGCGTGGAGGGAGTGGCCGAGCATGGTCGCGGCCACGACGCCCGTCCGGTTCTTTATGGCGCACGAAGGACTCTCCGTGGATGGGAATTGGCATCCCCTTCTTCTGCGCGCCCTGGGCTTCGAGACCGAAGTCCTGGCGACGATTCCGGAGGCAACCGTTCTTGAGCAGCTCCCCGAGGTCGCGCCTCCGCCCGTTCCAGAGCCCGCTTCGCCTGAGCTTGTTGACGCGGGGACCCTCGTGGACGCCAGGCCTGGCACCGGAAGGGGCATCGTGCCTGGGCTGCACGAGGTCTCCATCCTGGAGGTACCCATGACGGTCTGGTTGGGCGTTCCTCCGAGCAAGCCAGCGGAGCCTCCTCCACCTGAAGTCTCACTCCTGGCCGTACCGATGAGTGCCTGGTTGAAGCAGGATCGCGATTTATGATCACGACGGATTTCGAAAGATCGACATTGGTTTCAGCGGGGGAGCTGCGCACTGACATCCTGGAGATCTTCCAGGCCGAGTCACGCATGGACCTCCTTTTGTCGGCGCCGGGTCTGCTGGCATCGCCGCCACTCGGGCACGCCGCCCTTGCGCGGGCACCCCATGAGGGCCTGCCAGCCCGGGCCTCCCATGCCTTCCGCAATGCGCTCCTGGAGTCCTTCGGCGGACAGGTGGACGGGCTCCCCCAGACAATGGAGTGGGAGTCACGCATCCATGCCTGGATTCGAAAGCTCGCAGCCGCGGAGGCGCGCGTCCTCCATCACCTCCCTGGACCGCTCTTCAGCAGGCTCATCAGCCGGCCAGACGGAAGTCTCGTCCCCGCGGGGCCGATCACCCGGGCCACGATGGCGCGGGCCCCGGGGGCGGAGCTGGACCTGATGCTCGCAGGGGACATGCACAGCCGTGCGCGTGAATGGTTCCGGCTTCGTTCGGCGGACTCCGAGGACATCTCCAAGGAGGTCCAGGCGCTTCTGGAGAGTTCCTGGGCCGGCGCGCTGATTGACGCGGACACGCTGTACCTGAAGGTCCTTTCAGAGTTTTTCCTGGAGATGTTGCAGGGCGCCGATTTGAGCGACAGCAATCCTCTCCTGGAAGTGATGACGACCTTCCAACAGGCGGCCTATCAGCAGGCCAAGGGAATCCTGAGACGCTTCGGTGGCGTCTTCCTCGCGGACGTGGTGGGCCTGGGGAAGACCTATATCGCCATGGCGTTGCTGCGCTTCTTGCAGGACTCCATGGACCGGCACGCCCTGGTGATCGCGCCACCCGCAGTGTGCCCGACGTGGCAGGCCCTGGGGGAGGAGTTCGGCGTCAACCTCCGCACCCTTTCTCATGGCCGGCTGGAGGACCTGCCCCAGTTCAGCCAGAGGCAGGTGCTTGTCGTGGACGAATCCCACAATTTCCGGAACCCGACAACACGTCGCTATGAGCGGATCTGGGAGTGGCTTCACCCCAACGAACTGCCCTCACGCCGGCAGGTCCTGCTGCTCTCCGCGACGCCGCAGAACAACAACCCCAGGGACGTGATGCAGCAGTTGAAGCTGTTCCCGGACAACTTCACGCGCCTGCCGTTCCCGGGGGAATCCCTAGAGGACTTCTTCAAGGGCGTGGAGGCAGGCAGGGAATCGCTGACCAACGTGCTCCAGCACGTGGTGGTGCGCAGGACCCGTCGCTTCATCCAGAACCACTATCGGGACGCGAAGCTGCCGGTGAAGCGCTCTACCGGTGGCTATGACTGGGTGCCCATCCGCTTTCCCAAGCGCGTGTCGGGTCCCGAGCAGTGCCTTCGCTACCGCATCGAGGATACGTACGGAACGGGCCTGTACGACCGGATCATCCAGCGCTTGGGAAGCATGGAGTATCCGCTGTATGGGCTCGCGGCCTATGTGCTGGAGATGCACCGCGATGACTCACGCATCGTCGGCTTCCGCCAGGCGGGACAGAGCCTGCGGGGGCTGTTCAAGGTCTTGTTGCTCAAGCGCCTGGAGTCCAGCGAAGCGGCATTCCGGGCTTCACTGGAGCGCTTGCGGACGCGGCTTCAGCGAGCGCTGGAGAACCTGCGGGAGGGCTTTGTCTTTATCGCCTCGGACGTCGAGGACGAGGGGGAGCTGGTGCCGGGCGGGGATCGGATGCCCTCGGGGATGTTCCATGTCGACCGCCTTCGAAACGCGCTGAGCTCGGATCTGGATCGGGTGGAGGAGCTTTGCTCGGCAATGCAGCAACAGGCGCCCGGGACCGATGCGAAGCTGACGCGGCTGAAAGCCTACTTGGCGGCTCGGTCTCCCAAGATGCACCGGACCCTCATCTTCACCCAGTTCGCCGACACGGCCGAATTCCTCCATGCGCACCTCCAGGGACCGGAGCATGGCGTCGTGGCGAAGGTGACGGGGAGCAGCGGCAACGTGCGCGATATCGCACGCCGCTTCGCCCCGCGTGCCAACCCGGCGCTGGACCGCTCCGAGGTTCCCCGGGATCGGCAGATCGATCTGCTCATCTCCACCGATGCACTCAGCGAGGGAATCAACCTCCAGGATGCGGATACCCTCATCAACTACGATCTGCACTGGAACCCGGTGCGGCTCATCCAGCGGGCAGGCCGTATCGACCGCCTTGGCAGCCTCAACGAGGAGATCCACATCTCCAGTTTCCTCCCGGAGCGCGCGCTCGAATCCAACCTCGGGCTCGAGCAGGTCCTCCGGCGACGCATCCAGGAGTTCTTGAAGGTCTTCGGAGAGGACAGTCACATCCTCCCGCTTGAGGAGCGTCCGGACGTCGAAGGGGTGTTGGACATCTACGCAGGCAAGGCCCTGGAGAAGGCCGAGGCGCATGACGAAATGGACGCCTTGGGCCGTCATGCGGAGCGCATCCTGTCGCTTCGTCAGATGGACCCCGCGCGCTACGCGCGAATCCGGGCACTGCGTCCGGGAAGGCGCGCGGCGACGGTCTCACGGCTGCCGGCCGTCATCGCCACGCGGCTGGGGTGGTACTGGGGCTTTTGGCGGGAGATGGACGAGGGCGGCTTGGAGCGCATCGCGGATGTCGCCGGGCTGGACCTGCTCTTCAAGCACTCGCAGAAGGAGGGCCTCACGGAGGGGGAGAAGGTGGCGCGAAGCAGGGATCGCGCCAGCGTTCTAGCGGAGCAAGCCCGACGCCATTTCTCATTGCTGGCGGAGAACGTCCGGGCGCAACGCCACCTGCCGGCCTTGAACATCAACGAACAATGGGTGCTGACCTCGGTGGATGGGCTGCGCAAGGGATGCGACGAGGAACGACTGTCGCGGTTGGACGCCATGCGCCAATGGATCCTGGCGGGGCAATACAAGACTAGCCTGCGGCTCGCGGCGGCTCGTTGGCGCAAGGAGCAGCTTTCCGGCGAAGCGCTGTTCCAGCAGATGGAGGCCATGCTCCGGTTCCCACTCAAGAACGAGTTCCTGGGCGCCGAGGAATTGGTGGGAGTCGTCGTGGGGGCCGCGCCCGGGTGACTCCCGCTGCTTCCACCTTGCGACATCCCGCCTGACTCCAGGGCGATTCGCACGGCGGTGTCCCCCGCCCATCCTCCGGGGCCATGGCCACGACACCGCACGATGCCCCGGAGGCGGGTCAGCCGTACCTGCCCACGCCCCAGGCGGAGGCGCAGGCCTTCGCCTGGGACGACCTGCTGACGCCCACCCGCCAGGGACTCCGGGAGCTCTTCTCCTGGCTGGAGGCGGCCTGCGAGGGCAGCGCGGACGCGGCCAGCACTGAACACCTCTCCACCAGCCTCCTCGTCTCCGGCGCCCGGGGCTGCGGCAAGACGACCCTTCTGCTCAGCGCCGTGCAGGCGTTGCGGGACTGGAAGTCCTTCGTGCGCGGGGCGCCCGGTCCGGAGGTGGCCGCTCTGTCGCGGACGCTCGAACGGCTGGAGCGGCGCATCCTCTGGCTGGAGCCGCTCGACCTGGAACCCGTCCCGACGCAGGCGAACCTGCTGGCCACGCTGCTGGTCCGTGTGCGGGCCGCGTTGGATCAACCCCGCCGCGGGAAGGGCGCGCGCGGCGAGTCCTCCCGGTGGGCGTCCTCCATCCTGGAAGAGGGCGCGGAGGAGACGTGGGGGAAGTTGGATCACCTCATCCGCGACGCGTCGTTCATGTGGGAGGACATCCCGTCCACCACCGATGCCCGCGTGCGCGCGGAGCAGCAGATCCGCGCGTCGGAGATCTACGCCAACTTCCAGCCGCGCTTCGCCGACGCCATGGAGGACGTGGCGCGCACGCTGTCCATGCCGCGTTTCGGCGCGTCCGGCGGTGACCAGGTGCTGCTGGTGCTGCCCATCGACAACGTGGACCGCAGCATCGAGCACCTCTACAACATCGTGAAGCTCACGCGCATGGTGGCCAGCCGCCACCTCTGGTTCGTCCTGGCCGCCGGACACCAGGAGTTCCAGCGCTTCATGGAGCGCTCCTTCCAGAAGGAGCTGATCATCTCCGGACAGGCCGGCATCGGTGCGCGCGGCCAGGAGGAGACGCTCGCCATCGCCCGGCGCCAGGCGGCCACCACGCTGCGCCGCGCGCTGCCGCCCAGCTACCGCATCGCGCTGGACCTGGTGGAACCCCACGAGGCCTGGCGCTTCCCCGTGGACGGGCGGGGTGAGCCGCTGGGCTCGCTGCTGCGGCGCATGCGCCTCCCTGCCAGCAAGCGGACGGAGTCGCGCGTGCTGGAGACCTTCGCGGATCTCTTCGACCTGCAAGCCCGCCTCGCGCCCGACGTGGCGCGCTGCTACCGCGAAGCCCTCCGCAATGACGACGCGGAGGCCCGCGAAACCGAAGCGCGCCCGGACGAGCCGCTCCTCCACCACGTGGGGAGGCTCGCGCTCACGCTGCCCGCGCGCACCCTGCAGGACCTGTGGCACGCCGTCCGGCGCGAGGTCATGTGCTCCGCCGCGCCCACCACCGGGGCCGCGCCGGAGCAGGGTGAGTCCGTGGTCCGCATCGCCTCGGAGATGCTCCGCAACGCCATCGACGAGAGCGACCTGCCGGCCTGGGCCAGCGAGCAACTGCACCACCGCATCCTCCGTCAGGACGACCAGGGCCGCGTCTGCCTGGACCTGACGGGCAAGCCCATCCGCCGCTCCAAGCGCACCAGCCTCCATGGCGTCCTGCAGGCGCCGCCGCGCGATCCCGGTGGAAACGGGACGGGCGCGCACGCCCGGGTGCTGGGTACGGAGGTGCACCTGCGCCGCTTCCACGAGGTGGTCCTGGTGCTGGAGGACCTGGAGCAACCCGGCCGCGAAGCGCCGCTGCCCGCGAACGTCGCCGGCTGGTTCATGGTCCTGCATGACGTGCTGATGCTCTTCGAGCGGCCCCGCGTGCTGAGCGCGGACGTGACGGCGCTCGAGATGAGTCCGGAGATGATCGCCACCGTGCACGAGTTCTGGTCGGGCCGCGCGCGCGGCGAGCCGTTCGTCCAGGCCGCGTTCTGGTGGACGCCCCCCTCGTGGAACACCTTCATCGAGTTCGCCATCCTCACCGCGCAGTGGCGCGCGTTCCTGGTGCGACTCTCCAGGGGCTTCCTCACCGCTGGGGACGGGGAGGACGCCACCCTGCGCGCGCGCTTCATCCAGGCTGCGTGGGTGGAGAACATCTGCTCCGTGTCCGGAATGGCGATGGGCCGGTGGAACTGGGGCGATGAACGCCAGGGCACCGTCTCCGTGCTGAAGGCTTCGCGGCTGACCCTCGCGCTGGAACGCTATGAACAGTGGGTGCGCGACACGGTGGCGGAGCTCGTCACGCGGATCCGTGAGCACAGCGCCGGGTATGATCGGCTCTGGACGGCGCAGGTCTGGCTTCGCGACATGCTGCCGCTCCAGGTGCTGCCGGAGTTCGCGCTCGCCGTCGATGCGCGGAGCCTGCTTCGCCAACCGTCTGGTGTCGCCAGTCCGAATGACGGCTGGGACCTCCTGGTGAAGGACTGGCGCACCCAGGCGCCCCGGCTGGCGGCATTCCGGCATCAGCGGGTGCGCGACGCGGTGAACCGCTCCAGCGCGGCGGAGTCTCTCCGTCAGGCGCTCGGCGCGGGTGGTGGGCGCGCGTCGGAGACGTACTACGGCTGGCTCGACACCCTGGTGGATGCGTGGTTCGCGGTGGTGGACCACGACGGGGATCCGCTGGCGGGGGTGGTGCTGGGCATGACGCACCGCTTGACCCCCACGTCCCCGGATGAGCATCCGTGAGCCGCGAGGGCGCACGCCCACCCCCGGGAAACCTGGCCCCACGCCGTGTCCCTGAGGCCTACGTCCGAGCCGAGGTGGCCAGCTTCCCACTGACGAGCCTCGGGGCCTTCCGCTCGGCGGTGACGGAGCTGGTGCCGTCGCTGGACGCGGAGTCCGGCGGCCCCACGCGCGCGCTCTGGCGCGAGTGCGAGAAGAACCTGTCGGAGCACGCCAGCGGCTGGTCGTTGGATCGGATCATCGCCGTGCGCGACGCGTTCTGGTTTCCCTCGCGAGGCCACGCCAGCCACCGGCAGGCTCCGCGCAAGGGCGTGTCGATGTTCCACTACCTGCGGAACCTGGCGGACACGCACCTGGAGCGCAGGCCCGGCGTCACCGTCATCTTCCAGGGCACGGGCGCGGAGGCGGTGGAGGCGCTGACGCACTACCGCTGGCTCACCTTCGCGATGCCGGAGGATCTGCTGCTGGCGGCCGTGCCGGTGGAGCCGCCTCCCACGCGCGTGGACATCGAACCGCCGCTGCTGGTGCGTCACCTGTTGGATCGCGGCGTGGCGGAGGTGCACCACCACGTCGGCGCGGGCATGGACTTCCCGCTCCTGTGGGCGTCGCTGCTGTCCTCCGTGGGAGACGCGGGCCTGGATCCGAGCACCCTGACGGGGCCGGGCCTTCCCTTCGACGAAGGCGAGGTGATGCTGCGCTGGCTGCTGGCGACCGCGGTGACCCGCTGTGTCCTCGCGGAGGTCCTGTTGCGCCGCGAGACGCCTTCGCTCCTGGACTTCGTGCGCGGCCTCTCGGAATCCCAGGCATGGCTGCCGCAGCGGCGACGCGTGCTCTCACGCACGTTGGAGGCGCTCTCTCGGGGCCGGCGGGAGATCCTCCCGTCGCTGGATGAGCTGCGCGGCCTCTACGAGGACCTCCACCCGTTGGCGGCCCGCAACGTGACCGACCCACCCGCCACGCTCGATGAAGTATGGCGGCGGTGTGATCCGGTGGCCTTGCGGCTGCGCCTGAGCAGCCCCAACGGAGGGGAGCGCTGGCTGGTGCGCGCGGGCCTGAATCACCTGGGGCGCCTGGAGCGCGCGGGCGAGCACGACGTGCACTTCGACCGGCTCTTCTGGCAGGTCCAGCGCGTGCGGTGCATCAGCTACCGCGCCTACGTGCAGCGGCCGCTGACCGCGGGCCTCCAGTGGTTCATCCGTTTCTATGGCCGTCCGGCCGCGATGAAGCGGCCCCTGCGCGCCGTGCGCGCGGAGGTGTCCTACGCGGTGGCGGGCGGCGACCAACCCATCGCCGCGCTGGAGGTCCGCACGAGCCTCGCGAACGACCCCATCCGCATCGCGGAGGAGTTGGCCTCCCTCACGCAGTCATGGCGGGGCGTGCTGGGCCGCACGGGAGAGCACGCCGTCGCAGGGCGCCCGCCGGAGTTCGGCGTGGTGATGCACCTCATCAAGGCCCGGGACCCCGGCCGGCACTGGACGCAGGGGCAGCCGCCCGCGCACGGCATGGGCACGTACGCGGAGCCGGTGCCCGAGGGACGCGTGCGGCTGGGCGGACGGTTCTCCGATTACTTTGCCGCGCAGTCGGTGCAGGTGGAGGCGCTGGTGGACCTGATTCGGGCGGTGCCACTGTCGCTCTGGCTGGTGCGGGGCCTGGACGTGGCGTCGGATGAGCTGAGCGTGCCCACGTGGGTGCTGGCACCGCTCTACCGCTACGTGCGGTGGGGGGCCGCGCGCGCCGCGACGAGGCGGGAGGCCCGGGGCGCTCCACCGCTCCGCCTGACGTCGCACGTGGGCGAGGACTACCGGCACCTCATGGAGGGACTGCGCCGCATCTACGAGAGCATGCACTACCTGCTGGACCGCACGGGAGGACGGCTGGGCCATGCCACCGCGCTGGGCGTGGAGCCAGGGATGTGGGCGGAGTCCGTGGGCGCGGTGATGATGCCGGCCGAGGACCGCCTGTGGGACCTGGTCTTCGAGTGGCGCCTCTACGGCGACTACCGGCTGCCACCGGCGCTGGCCGCGGAGGCACCTCCCGGACGCCCGCAGCGCGTGGAGAACATGCTGCGCGAGCTGTCCGAGTCCGTCTTCGGGGACTGCATCGCGCCGCACGTGCTGGCCGAAGCGCACCATGTGCTGCACAACCTCTGGCGCCCGCCGCTGGCGCGGGAGGAGGGCGGCGTGGGACTGGATGCCTTCAGCCGCACCTTCCGCCGGTTGAACTGGAGCCGGGTGCTCAACGCGGAGCAGGTGCGCGGCCTCCTCGTGGCCTACCGGGAGGACGAGCGCGTGTTCCAGCGAGGGCAGCAGCTGGTGGACATCCCGCTGGATGCGTCGGAGGTGGACGCGCTCCGGGCGGTGCAGGACGCGATGCGCCGGCACGTGGGCGCGCGGGGGACCGTCGTGGAGGTGAACCCGTCCAGCAACCTGCTCATCGGCAACATGATGGACTTGCGCAACCACCCCATCCTGCGGCTCAACCCCCCGCGCGCGGATGACAACGCCCCCCCGCCGGTGCCCATCGCGTTGGGCGCGGACGACCCCGTCACGTTCTCCACCTTTCTGCTGCGCGAATACTCCCTGCTGCACGAGGCGGCGCGCAGCGCGGGCTATTCCGAGCGGGTGGTGCACGAGTGGCTGTCCAACATCCGCCAGACGAGCATGGACGCGCGCTTCACCGCGCCCTGGCGCCCCAACGCCCTGCACATGGCGGACGAGCTGCTGGCCGCGCTGGCCCGCTTCGCCCGGAGGTCCGTGCCCCGCCACGAAGCCCCCGCACCCGCTTGAGCCTCACCGCGGCGCCGGCGTGCGAGGCGGCGGCGTGCTGGCGGGGCTGGACGGAGGCAGCACCTTCTCCGACTGGCCGAGGAGCCGGCCCAGCACCTTGTCCATGATGGAGCTCAGGAGCTTGTCCGCGGACCAACCCGCGACGACCGCCAGCGCCATCAACGTGAAGAACACGGCCTGGTTGTCGCTCACCACGATGTGGAAGAGGGCCGGGCTGGGGTCCACCCCGGTGCTTCCCGTCCGCGTGTCCACCGACAGCAGCATGCGGGACTGCTCCAGGAAGAGGAGCATCAGCGCCGCGAACGCGCCGATGACGGGCTTCACCATCAGGTGGTAGGCGAAGAAGCGGCCCGTTGCCCCCGTGGCGACGACGAAGCGCTCCTTCGACAGCATGTTGGAGATGATGGCCCCGGAGGCCCCCGCGAAGCCCACCAGGAGCAGGCCCCGGGGAATCAGCTCCCCGGGCCAGGTCTGGATCAACTCCCGCGTCAGCAGCACGAAGGAGATGACGAAGACCGCCAGCAGCAGGAGCGTGCTGAAGACCTGCAACGTGACATTGATGGAGAGCTGCCAGAACGTCTTGTCCACCTGCTGGTTGACGGTGTCGAGCGCCCCGCGAAGCACGCTGCGGCAGTAGCGGGACTCCTCCGCGTCGAGGGGCGGGGGAGCAACGCTTCCGGGCTCGTCCACGCGGGTGAGCTGGCGCACGCTCCGGGGCAGGGGACCGCTCGCCCTGTCCGCGCCGAGCCAGAGGTGGGCCCGCGAGTCGGTCACCCGGCGCTCGAACTGCTGTTGGATCTCCAGCGCCCGGGGCACCAGCATGGACGCGGGCATCACCAGCAACAGCAGCCCGTCGACCTCATGGATGAGCTCCCAGAAGGAGAAGGACCAGCGCCCCGTGGGCTTGTCCAGGCACCACCGCGCGGCCTCCAGCTTCTCCTGGCATTGCCGCAGGATGGCCGTCTCCTCGGCGGTGAGATCCTGGCGGATCCGGCACAGCTCGAGGAGCGAGGCGTTGCTCTCCACCCTGTTCCAGAGCAGCTGGGTGGCCGAGCCGAACCCCCACCGCCGCCGCCGGAAGCCCACGCGCTTCAGCAGCTCCGGTAGCGCAGAGTCGGGGAGCGTGTCGGTGGCCTCCATGAGGCACACATGGTCACGTCTCGGGCATGTGACAACCCTCCCGCGTTGCGCGTCGCGTCAATGTCATGCCTCACCGCGCTTAGGCCGCAAGCATTGATTAGCTGGAACCGGGGCTGATACTCCCAGTGTGCCCCACCCCCCAGAGAGGTGCATTGCATGTCGCGTCGCTCCCGAATTGTCTCAAGGTATTTGTTCTCACCGCTGCTCGCGGCCACGTCGCTCGCGCTGGCTTGCGGGCCCGTCACGGACGAGCCTGCCGCCCCCGTGGAGGCGCCCGTGGCGGCGGCCCAGCCGCTCGCGGTGAGCGGCTTCGCGGAGATGCACCACCACATGTTCGCCGAGGAGGCGTTCGGCGGTGGGTGGTTCCACGGAAGTCACACCGGCACGCTGGCGAGCTGTGACGGCGGCATGCCGGAGAGCGACCACGCGCGTGTCCGCATGGACCTGAGCAACATGCTCAACCTCTGTCCCAACTCGGGCAACGTGAACCTGAGCGGCATCCCCGTCCTGTCCGACATCTTCGGCGTGGGCGGCGCGGTGGCGTCGGAGATCATCGGCCAGGTTGAAGGCACCCAGGGCGACACCGGTCTGCACCTGGGCCGCATGGAGACGCCCACCCAGTGGCCGCGCTGGGACACCATCGCGCATCAGCAGGCGTGGGAGGGCTGGCTGAACAAGGCCCGCCAGGGCGGCATGTCCCTGGTCATGGTGTCGCTCGTCAGCAACGAGTTCCTCTGCAAGGCGCTGCCGTACCAGAACCTCAAGCGCCCTTGTGACGAGATGATGGACGTGGATGTCCAGCTCCAGATGGCCCGCGACTTCGACGCGCGCACGGACTGGGCGGAGATCGCCCTGTCGCCCGCGCATGCTCGGCAGATCATCGCGCAGGGCAAGCTCGCCATGGTGCTCTCCATCGAGTCCAGCAAGCTCTTCGGCACCAAGGACTGGCGCGCGGAGCTGAACCGCGTCTATTCGCTGGGCGTGCGCTCGCTGCAGCCCGTGCACCAGCTGGACAACCGCTTTGGCGGCGCGGCCCCGCACAACGCCATCTTCCAGGTGGCCCAGTTCCTGGAGAACTGTCACATCGACACGGACTGCGGCCTCACGGGCAACGGCTTCACGCTCGGCTTCGACGTGGACGCCAACTGCAAGAACACCAAGGGCCTCACCGCGGACGGCAAGCTGCTGGTCCAGGAGATGATGAACAAGGGAATGCTCATCGACATGGCCCACATGTCCGAGAAGAGCGTCCAGGACGCCTATGCCCTGTCCCAGGGCCAGACGTACTACCCGCTGTTCATCTCCCATGGCCACTTCCGCGAGGTGATGAACCCGGACCTGGCCTCCAACGAGAAGACGACGCCGTCGTGGGTGGTCCGCTACGTGCGTCAGACGGGCGGCATGTTCGGCCTGCGCACCGCGCACGACGAGACGCGCAACTACAACCGCACGCCGGTGGCCAACAACTGCCAGGGCTCCACGCGCTCGCTCGCGCAGGCGTACGAGTTCGGCCGCCAGGGCCTCAAGGTCAACATGGGCTTCGGCGCGGACCTGAACGGCTTCATCCAGCAGACGCGCCCGCGCTTCGGTGACTTCGGCGCGTGCTCCGCGGGCTTCCACGCGGAGGCGGACGCGCAGGAGGAGCAGCAGCGTGTCTCTGGCCCGCCGCCGCTGGGCACCGACTTCGACGTGTACGGCCTGGCCCACGTGGGCCTCCTGCCGGACGTGGTGAAGGACCTGAAGCAGCTGGGCGTCAACACCACGGGCCTGGAGGGCTCCTCGGAGAACTTCATCCGGATGTGGGAGCGCGCCAACGGCACCCGCACCGGCATGGCGGACGCGGCCAACGACATCGACACCGGCGGCGTCGACCCCTACGTCGCCAAGGCCACCCGTGAGGCGGCGTTCCCGAAGATCTGCGGCAAGGCCTACGCCCCCAGCACCAAGCTGGTGTCGGAGACGTGCCGCTTTGATCAGGAGTGCAAGTCCAGCCTGTGCAACGCCTTGGACAACTGCGGCGACATCCCGGGTGTCTGCACCTGCTCCGCCGACTCGCACTGCGCCTCGAACCAGTTCTGCGGCTGGGGCACGAACGACGGCAAGTGTGTGAACAAGCGCGCCAAGGGTTCGCTGTGTTCCGCGGGCCGCGAGTGTCAGTCCGGCAAGTGCTCGTGGCTGATGTGCACGTGAGTTCCCCGCAATGAAACGGCCCCCGGGATTCGAAAATCCCGGGGGCCGGATGTTTCAGGAACGACTAGCGCAGCTGCAGGAAGGAGAACGACAGGCCCTGGTGCGTCGCCACCAGGTTGCCGGTCAGGTCCGACAGCTCGCGGTAGTTCGTGGTGCCGCTGTTGTTGGTGAACTCGCTGAACACCGTGCGGCCGTTCATCTCATACAGGAACGAGCTGCCCGTGCTGGCCGGCAGCGTGTCCACGAGCGTCGCGTTGGTGCCGGCGGCCGGGTCGATCTTCCACCACTTCCAGGCCACGGCGCTCGCGAGGACGCGCGCGTTCGTGTCCACCGCGACCGGGTAGACGGTCTCATCCAGCACGCGCAGGTAGCCCGTGCCGTTGGGGCCCGCGAGCAGCGAACCGGTGGCGCCGCCGTTCGTCAGCGTGCCCAGGTCCTTGAAGAAGTTCGTGTCGTACTTGTTCGTCGCCGGGTCGAACTTCAGGAGGCAGGGGGTGGGCACGCTGGAGTTGGTGCCGGACACGCGCTTCTCCGCGGCGCCGTACGCCTCCGTCGCCAGGTAGACCTTGTTGTCCGTGCCCACGATGCCGTCGCGCACGTAGCCGCAGCGGTCATCCTTCACCAGCACCGCGCTGTCGTTCGCCGTGTCCACCACGATGATGCCCGCCTGCTTGGTGACGGCCGCGCCCGCGCGCCAGCCCACCGGCATCAGCACCTTGGTGCCCACGCGGATCGGGTTGGAGGCGAAGGTCGTCGAGCTCCCGGCGATGGTCAGCTCCGGCAGCGAGATGCTGTTCGTCAGCGTCATGTCCTTCGGGTTCCAGATGATGACCTGCGAGTTGCGGCCGTCGAAGTAGTAGGCCTTGGTCTCGGAGGCGAACTGGAACTGGTTCTGGTACTCGCCGATGGTGGTGACGCCCTTGCCCGCGAAGGTGACCTCACCGGCCTTCTCCAGCGTGTTGCTGGCCGTCAGGTTGTAGCGGGTGACGGTGGCGCCGGCGCTGCTGGAGACGAAGATGGCGCCCGACTTCGTGATGCCGGAGCCCAGCGCGCGGCCGTTGATCTGCGTGGCGTTGGCGGTGGACAGCGGCGTGGCCGGATCCAACGTCTCCGTCAGGATGACGTAGCTCTGGGGGTTGCCCTCGACGCTGACCTGCGCGACGAACGCGTACATCGGCGGAGTCGTCGTGCCCGCGTCGGTGCCGGCGTCGGTGTTGGTGCCCGAGTCCGGCGTGTTGTCGTCGTCGTCGTTGCAGGCGGCCGCAGTGAAGGCGAGGGAGAGCGCCAGCAGCAGGCGCGCGGAGGTGCGGAGGAAGGGTGAAGGCGTCAAAGGACTTCCCTTTCAAGTGGGGTGGAGGTGCGGCGAAAAACAGGAACGCGATGGTTCAGCGCTCCAGCGTGAACTTGGCGGCGATGAGCCGCCCGGGGCGCTGGACCCCGTAGAAGTCGTAGGTCTGGGCGTTGGTGATGTTCTGGAAGTCCAACGTCCAGCTCAGCCGGGTCGACATGTCGCGGATGACGTAGGTGAGCGCCAGCCCGTGCGTGAGCTGTGAATCGATGCCCAGCTTGTCGTCGTTGCCCAGCGCCTCCCAGGAGAGGAGGAAGTCGTCCACGTAGCGCGTGCGCCACGTGACGAGCAGCTCGTCCTGGAACTTGAGCAGGCCGGACACGCGGACCTGCGCGCTGCCGTTGGCCGTCAGGTAGGGACGGTTGGGGATGCGCTGGTCCTTGAACTCGGCGTAGTTGCCCTCGCCGGAGGTGTTGCGCAGATCCTGATACGTGGCGTTGCCATCCAGGCTCAGGTAGCGACCCGGAGACGTCCACCCCAGGGAGCCCATCGCGCCCAGCGCTCGGGAACCGTAGACGTTCTGGTAGGTGAAGTAGCTGCCCTGGCCAATCAGGATGATGAGCTGATCCGTCAGCCGGGCAAAGCCGTTCACGTTGGCGCGGAAGCTGCCTGCGCGGCCTGGCTCGGACGCGTAGCCCAGCCCCAGGTTGAAGTTGTGGCTGGTCTCCGGCCGGAGCTCCAGGTTGTCGACGATGAGGTTCCCGTCGCCGAAGATTTCATCCGGGCGCGGCAGCCGCGTGGCCCACTCGTAGGAGGCCTTGGCGCCAAGCTCGGGGGTGATGCGGAAGCGCAGGCTGTCACCCAGGCCGAACTCGTGCGCGGTGCGGCCCAGGTCCATGAACTCCGCGCTGGCCAGCAGCTTCTGCGCGCGCACGTCCTGGAGGTAGTCCTTCACGAAGGCGATGTTCTGCAGCCGCCCGTCAATGGCATCGAGCTGGTACTCCAGGCCCGACACCAGGGACGTGACGCCGCGGGGCGCGGTGAGTGGATCCGGCTGGTTGTTCGCCTGGAGCCGGCGGTCCTCGCCGGAGCGCGCCACGAAGGTGGGCGACACCGCGAGCCGCAGCGTGTGCGCGCCACCGGGCACGGGCGTCCAGGCGGCGTTGAGCCGCGCGAACGCGGTGTGCTGGTTGACGTAGCGCTCCGCGCCGCCTTCGCTGATCTCCCCCGGCTGGGGCAGGGTGAGGAAGCAGCGGCCATACCAGTCGTAGGCGCACGAGCCGATGTCCAGGAACCGGTTGCGGCGGAACGTGTACCCGCCCACCGCGTCCACGCTCACGCCCGGGTCGTGGTTCTGCGCGTAGCGCAGCGTGGCGCCCGCGGAGCCGTCGGCGGTGGTCACCTCGCCGTAGGCGGCCTCCATGTTGACGTCGTTCTGGATGTCGCGGCCGGCGGCGTTGATGAAGCCGCGCATGAGCAGGCGCCGCGCCCAGGGCTTGTCCACGAAGCCCGCCTCGACGCTGGCCCCGCCCGCGCGGTAGCCGTCGTGGAAGCGCCGCACCTCCACGGGCACGGGCTTGCCCAGGTCGTTGGGCACCTCCACGTTGACGGGGTAGTCGTTGCGCGCGTCGTCGTAGAAGCCGTGCGCGCGCACCAGCAGGCCGGTGGACTCCTGGTAGTGGCGGCCGCTCGCGGTGAAGCGGTGGATGTTGAAGGAGGCCAGCTCGTAGGAGCCCGCCACGGCCGAGCCGCGCACGTCCTGGTCGGTGACGAGCTCCACGGCGCCGCCCAGCACGTCCGCGCCGAAGCGGATGGGCACCACGCCCGTGTAGACCTCCATCTGCTGCACCAGGTTCACCGGCACGTTCGCCAGGCCCGGGCCGTAGCCCGCGAACTCCAGCGGGACGCCGTCGATGAAGAAGCGCACCTGATCATCGGACAGGCCCGCGATGGAGATGCGCGCGGTGCTGCCCAGGCCGCCGGTGCGGCGCACGTCCACGCCCTCCGTGCGCGCCAGCGCGGTGCCCAGGTCGGCGGACTCCATGCTGGCCTGCTCCAGCTCGATGACCTGCACGGCCTCCGCCGACTTGCGGCGGCGCTCGGCGCGCGTCTCGCCCACTGCGGTGACCTCGACGTCCTCCTCGTACTCGGTCGGGGCCTCGTCCTGGGACGCCGCGGCCTTCGGGGCGCTGGACAGGGCGGGCG
>NZ_RAWR01000170.1:0-24125 GCF_003986945.1 Corallococcus sp. AB018
GCCGGGCGGGCGGTGGGACAGAAGGGGGCATGAACGTCGGCGTGGACGGCCTGGACCCCTCCTCCATCCAGCTCATTGGTACGGCGGTGACGCCCGCGGTGATGGTGTCCGGGTGCGGCATCCTGGCCACTGGCCTGGACAATCAGATTTCGCGCATCACCGCGCGCATGCGGGACATGGTCCGGGAATGGCGCACGCTGCCGGAGGGCCATGCGCGCCGTTCGCTCCTGCGCGAGGAGGTGGCCATCATGGACCGCCGCCACGCCATCCTCGCCCGGGCCATTGGCTTCACCTACGCGGCGCTCTTGTCCTTCGTGGTGACGTCGCTCCTGTACCTGCTGCGCCGCAGCGTCGCGGTGCCGGAGGGGCTGCCGGTGATGTCCTTCTCCCTGGGCGTGGGACTGTTGGGTTCCACGGCGGTGCTGGCCCTGGCGTCGCTGCGTTTGAGCCGCCGCGCCATCACGCTGGAGGGCGCGGAGCTCTTCCGCGACGGGCGGCCGGGCGACCCGCCAGCGCCCTGAATTTGTTCCGCAGCGCACGCGAAGGTGCTAGCGGGTGCCTCCGAGACGCGCGGGTCTGGTAGGTCCCGGCTCGCGCGCCTGGTATCGCGCAGGATTCAGCAGCCTCTGTGGCTCAACCCTCACCGTGGAGCACGTGAACATGGCAAACGCCCAGGTCTTCTTCGACATGTCGATTGGTGGCCAGCCCGCCGGCCGCATCGTGATGGAGCTGTTCTCCGACGACGTCCCCAAGACCGCCGAGAACTTCCGCGCCCTGTGCACGGGCGAGAAGGGCACCGGCCGCGGTGGCAAGGCGCTGCACTTCAAGGGCACGCCCTTCCACCGCGTCATCCCGAACTTCATGTGCCAGGGCGGCGACATCACGCTCGGCAATGGCTACGGCGGCGAGTCCATCTACGGTGAGAAGTTCGCGGACGAGAACTTCAAGCACAAGCACACGGGCCCGGGCATCCTCTCCATGGCCAACGCGGGCCCGAACAGCAACGGCTCGCAGTTCTTCCTCACCACGGCCAAGACGGATTGGCTCGACGGCAAGCACGTCGTCTTCGGCAAGGTCGTCGAGGGCATGGACGTGGTGAAGAAGATTGAAGGCGTGGGCAGCCAGTCCGGCGCGACGCGCCAGCCCGTGAAGATCGAGGACAGCGGCCAGCTGTAATCCCGCCGCTCCGTCTCACCCGAAAGGTCCATCCGTGCCTCGCGCGCGGGTGGACCTTCGTCGTTTCCGCCGGAGGCGTTTCAAGACGGCCCGTGGGACGCGTCCTCGTCCTCCTCCTCCTCGCGGGCCTCCTCCGGGCGGAAGGGCCGCGCGGGCACGGCGCCGAACGCGCGCAGCAGCTCCAGGGGGATGGGCAGGATGGTGTGGTTGCCGCCGCTGGTGATCTCCACCAGCGTCTGCAGGTAGCGCAGCTGGAGCGTGGCGGGGTTGCGGCTGAGCACGTCCGCGGCCAGGGCGAGCTTCTCCGCGGCCTGGTGTTCGCCTTCCGCGGCGATGATCTTCGCGCGGCGCTCGCGTTCGGCCTCGGCCTGCCGCGCGATGGCCCGCTGCATCTCAAACGGCAGGTCGATGTGCTTCACCTCCACGTTGGAGACCTTCACGCCCCACGGGTCGGTGCGCGCGTCGAGCACCTGCTGCAATTCGTGGTTGATGCGCTCGCGCTGGGACAACAGGTCGTCCAGCTCCACCTGGCCCAGGATGGCGCGCAGCGTGGTCTGCGCAATCTGGCTGGTGGCGTAGAGGTAGTCCTCCACCTGGAGCACGGCCTTGTCCGCCTGGATGACGCGGAAGTAGACGACGGCGTTGACCTTCACGCTGACGTTGTCCTTGGTGATGACGTCCTGCGGGGGCACGTCGCGCGCCACGGTGCGCAGGTCGATGATGACCATCCGCTCGACGAAGGGGATGAGCCAGCGGAAGCCCGCACGCTTGAGGCCCACGTAGCGGCCCAGCCGGAACACGACGCCGTTCTGGTACTCGGTGACGATGCGCACGCCGGAGATGAAGAGAAGAAACAGCAGCGCCACGGGGATGAGCCAACCCAGCGCTCCAACCAGCTCGTTCATGGCATCGACTCCGCGACGGTGAGGGTGAGCCCTTCCACGGCGCGCACCACGACCCGGGCGCCCTCGCGGATGGGAGTGAAGGAGACGGCGCGCCAGCGCTCGCCGTGGACGAACACCTCGCCGCCCGAGGGCGTGACGAGGCCCAACGCCGTGCCGGCCTCGCCCACGAGCCCCGCGTCGCCGCCCCGTTGTGGCAGCTTGCGCGTCTGGGCGCTGCGGTACGCGATGAAGGCCGCGGTCCCCGCGAACACGAGCGCCGTGGGCAGCATCACGCCCCACGACAAGCGGAAGGATGGCTCCACGAACCAGCCCGGTTCGAAGCGGTCCACCAGGAACACGCCGCCCAATATCAACAGCCCCACGCCCGCCGCGCCCAGCAGTCCGCTGGTGACGAACAGCTCCGCGAGGATGAGCCCCACGCCCACCAGCATCAGCACCAGCGCCCCCGAGCGCACCGGCAGCGTCGCCGACGCCATCAACGCCAGCACCAGCGCCACGCAGCCAATGAGCCCCGGCGCCACCGCGCCCGGATGGGACAGCTCCACCACCAGGCCCAGCGCCGCGACGAGGAACAGCAGGTAGATGAGCGACGGCTGCGCGAGCGCATGCACCACCCGCTGTGACAGCCCCGGCTCCAGCGACACCACGCGGGCCTCGCGGGTGGCGAGCGTCACGGTGTCTCCATTCGCGACCTCCACGCGGCGGCCATCGACGGCGGAGAGGAAATCAGCCTCGGTGGGAGCAACGAGCTCCACCACGCGAAGCTCCACGGCGCGGTCCGCGGGAACGCTGGCGCTGTCGCGCACGGCGGCCGCGGCCCACTCCGGATTGCGGCCCCGCTGCCGGGCGATGCCCTCCGCGAAGGCGACCGTGTCGTTCTCCACCTTGCGGGCGAGCTCCTCGCCACCCACCTGCTCCACGTCCTCGCCCCCGAAGCCCACGGGATGCGCCGCGCCGATGTTCGTCCCCGGAGCCATGGCGCTCACGTTCGATGCGAGCGCGATGAACACGCCCGCGCTGCCTGCACGTGAGCCGGAAGGTCCCACCCACACGAGCACGGGAACGCGCGAGCCCAGGAACGCGCGCACCACGGTGCGGGTGGCGTCCAAGGAACCGCCCGGAGTGTCCAGCCGCACGAGCAGCGCCGAGGCTCCCTCATCCTCCGCGCGCTTCACGCAGTCCGTGAGGTACGCGCCCGAGCCGGCATCCACCACGCCCTCCAGCTCGCACCGCGCGACGAAGGACGATGAAGCGGGAGCCGCCGGAGCGGCGAGGCCCACGAAGAGGAACGCCAGGAGCCAGCCCCAGAGGACGTGATGGCGCCAGCGCATCCTGTCGACGTGGTCCTGCATGTCCGCCCCCGAATGCGCGCCCCTCTCGCACACGCACTCGGACAACGATGTGCATCGGACCTTCGGATGACCGCGTCTTGAAGCCGGGGGCCTGGAGGGCAGGCGGGCAGGGAGGGCCCGGCGCCCCGCTTGTGCATCCAGTCCTGGACGATGGAGGGGATGCGCGTTGCTGGAGAAGGACGCACCTCCTTAGGGTCAGCCTCTCGCTCTTCTTCCAGGAGGTTTCATGCGCCGTGCCGTGCTGATCATCGCTGCTCTGGGCCTGTCCGCTGTTGGGGCGGGAGCTTGCAGGACCACCCAGCCCCCGGGGACTGAGGACCAGATGCCCATCCAGGGCCCGGACACGAACCGCGAAGTCATCCAGAACGTGCCCAACGAACCGGCGGGCCCCGCGGGTCCCGTCAATGCGCCGGACGTGGACGGTGGCTTCCCCGAGGGCGGCGGGTAGTCTTCCGCGCCATGACGGCGGAGACCACGGTCTACAGGGCGGAGCGCGTGTGGACACTCGATGCGGAGCGTCCGCGCGCGGAAGCATTGGCGGTGCGCGACGGAAGGGTGCTCGCGGTGGGGACGCTCGCGGAAGCGCGCGCCGCCGCGGGGCCTGGCGCGCGTGAAGTGGACCTGGGCCGCGCCACGGTGGTGCCCGGCCTGGTGGACGCGCACGCGCACCTGCACGGTCTGGGGAAGAGCCTGACCACGGTGCGCCTGGAGAAGGCGCCCTCGGTGGAGGACGTCCTCCAGCGTCTGGCGAAGGCGCCCGCGTCGAGCTTCCAGGGGGACTGGTTGCTCGGCAAGGGGTGGGACCAGAACGAGTGGCCCGGCGCCGTGTTCCCTGGCCGCGAGGAACTGGATGCGCGCTTCCCCACGACGCCGGTGTTCCTCATGCGGGTGGATCATCACGCGGCCTGGGTGAACGGCGAGGCGCTGCGCCGCGCGGGCATCACGCGGGACACGCTGGATCCGCCAGGAGGCCGCATCCTCAAGGATGCGAACGGCGAGCCCACCGGCGTCCTCGTGGACAACGCGCTGGACGTGGTGGAGGCCGCCATTCCCGCGCCCACGCGCCAGCAACTGGAGACCCGGTTGCGAGCCGCTCTGGAGCGGTGCGCGCAGGTCGGGCTCACGGGCGTGCACGACGCGGGCATGGACCTGCAGGCCTTCCGCATGTTGCAGGACTGGGACGCCGCGGGGACCTTGCCCCTGCGCGTGTATGCGATGGCGGCGGGGCAGGGGGAACAGCGTCACGGCTATCTGGAGCAGGGGCCGTGGCAGGGGCGTCACCTGTCCATGCGCTCGGTGAAGTTCCTGGCGGATGGAGCGCTGGGAAGCCGGGGCGCGGCGCTGCATGAAGACTACAGCGACGAGCCCGGCCAGCGCGGCCTGTTGCTCCTCTCACCCGAGGAACTCGAGGCACGGGCACAGGCCTTCATGGCCCGGGGCTTCCAGGTGTGCATCCACGCCATTGGAGACCGTGCCAATACATTGGTCGTGGACGTCCTCCTTCGAGGCGCGGAGCGGACGGGCACGCAGGCCCTGCGTCACCGCGTGGAGCACGCGCAGATTCTTCGGCTGGAGGACATCCGGAGGTTGGGCGCGGCGGGCCTGGTGGCCAGCGTGCAGCCCACGCACGCCACCAGCGACATGCCCTGGGCACAGACGCGGCTGGGGCGCGAGCGGCTCCGGGGGGCCTACGCCTGGCGCACGTTGAAGGACGCGGGCGCGCACCTGGCGCTGGGCAGTGACTTCCCCATCGAGAACCCGGACGTGCTCGCGGGGCTCTACGCGGCGCGCACGCGGCAGGACGCGAAGGGCTGGCCGGAGGGCGGCTGGTATCCGGAGGAGCGCCTGAGCGCGGCGGAGGCGCTGGAGGGCTTCACGGTGGGGCCCGCGTGGGCGTCCTTCGAGGAGGCGCGGCGCGGAAGGCTGAAGCCCGGCCTGGACGCGGACTTCGTCGCGCTGTCGGAGGATCCGCTGGAGGGGCCCGCGGCGGCGCTGGTGGACGCGCGCGTGCTGGCCACGGTGGTGGCGGGCGCGGAGGTGTTCCTCGCGGACGGGTGACGCGGTTCAACCGCCGAAGATGTGCGAGCGCGCTGCTTCGGCGATGGCGACGACGGCGGGGTGGCGCAGGCGGCGCTCCACGGTGATGGCGTAGAAGCACTGCTCGATTTCGTCGGTGTGCCCGATGGCGGTGACGTTGAACTGTCGTTGCACCTCGGCGTCGATGATGGAGGGCATGGCGAAGATGCCGTGCCCCTTCTGTCCGAAGGCCTGGAGCAGCGCGCTGTCGTCGAAGTCACCGGCGATGAGGGGCCGGATGCCGAGCCGCTCGAACCACAGGTCCAGCGAGCGGCGCACCGACGACTCCTCCGACGGCAGCAGCATGGGAGCGCCGTCGAGCGAGCGCGGGAAGTCCTTGCGCAGGTGCGCGAGCGGTTGGGCGGCGAAGAACGTCACGCCGCACTTGCCCAGCAGGTGGTTGAAGGACCGGACGCTGACGGGCTCGGAGCCAGGCGCGTCCGCGAGCACCACGTCCAGCTCATGCAGCGCCAGCTGTGCGAGCAATTGGGGCAGGGGGCTCTCGCGGCAGATGATGCGCAGCGAGGGCCCGGCATCCAGCGCGGGCTTGAGCAGCTGCTCGGCGACGAGCTTGGGGATGACGTCGAGCACGCCCACGTTGAGGCGCAGCTGCTGGCCGGTGGGCAGGCCGGAGACGACGTTCTTCAGCTCGTTGCCCAGGCGGAAGATTTCGTCCGCGTAGCGCATGACGGTGCGGCCCACGTCGGACAGGACGAGCTTGCGGCCCTTGCGCTCGAAGAGCTGGTGGCCCAGCGACTCCTCCAGCAGCTTGATCTGGGCGCTGATG
This sequence comes from Corallococcus sp. AB018, assembly GCF_003986945.1. Lineage (NCBI taxonomy): Bacteria > Pseudomonadati > Myxococcota > Myxococcia > Myxococcales > Myxococcaceae > Corallococcus > Corallococcus sp. AB018. Next base: position 6,297 of record NZ_RAWR01000170.1, read on the forward strand.
GTGGGCTGGGCGAGGTGCAGCTCTTCACTCGCCTTGGCGATGCTGCCCGCCCGCGCAACCGTCCAGAAATACAGGAGATGGTGGTAGTTGAGCCACGCCATGACTTAGAAATAACCGAAGGGTTTCATCCAAACTAGCTCATTTTTTAAAGTGTCGTCCCCGCTTATCTCTACGTCCGTCACCGCGCGATGGGTGCGCGGGGGACTGATTGGGGAGGTACGCGTCATGGAAGCCATCTACGAGGAGCTCGAGTCCACGGTGGAGGGTGTGGAGACGACCGAGGTGGACTCGGCGGAAGTGGAGATGCGGGTGCGGGGGCACCTGGAGCTGGTCCGCCGGCTGGCCTGGAAGTACCGCTGGACGGGCCTGTCGCTGGAGGAGCTGATGTCGGAGGGCAACGTCGGCCTGGTGGAGGCGGCGCGCCGGTTCGAGGAGCGGGGAGTGCCGTTCGGCGCCTACGCGCAGCAGTGGATCCGCGCGCGCATCCGGGCGTACGTGTCCCGCACCTGGAGTATGGCGGGGGGCCGCGCGCCGTGGATCGTCTTCCAGCTCCGGCGCGAGCGAGCGCGGCTGGAGGCCCGCTGGGGCGAGGGGCACCCGGAGGTGACGAAGCGGCTGGCCGAGGCGCTGGGCAAGAAGGAGGAGGACGTGGTGCGGGGGACGGACGCGCTGGCGAAGGACGTGTCCCTGAACGCGCCCCTGGGCCTGGAGGGGGACGTGACGCGGCTGGACATGCTGGAGTCGGACGAGGACTCGGCGGAGGAGCAGGCGGACCGGGGCGCCTGGGCGGAGAAGCTGCACCAGAGCGTGGCGGCGGCCTGGCCGGAGCTGGACGCGAGGGAGCGGGCGCTGGTGAAGGAGCGGATGCTGGTGGAGGACGGGGTGAGCGCGGAGTTCCTGGCGAAGCGCTTCGGGGTGACGGCGGTGCGCATCCGGCAGATCGAGCAGGGGCTGCGCCAGAAGCTGCGCCAGCGGCTGACGGCGGGCTGCACGGCCTGGGACAGCGAAGCGCCCCGGCTGGCGGCCTGAGTGTCGAGCGAGGAGGAGGGTTGGCGGAAAGAGGTTGACGTCGCGGGCCAGTGACCGTAAATCGGCGCTGCCGCTCGCGGTGCGCGGTACGCCCAAGTAGCTCAGTCGGTAGAGCAGGGGACTGAAAATCCCCGTGTCGGTGGTTCGATTCCGCCCTTGGGCACACCAGTAAGAAGAATCTGAAGGGCGTCGGACTCCGGTCCGGCGCCCTTCGTCGTTTCTGACGTCAGCGGCTCGCACGCGCCGGTGCCGGATGCGCTGCACGCGCACCAATGCGCGCCTGGTCTTCCTCGCTCCCGAAGCGCAGGTCGATGCGCCGCACCGCCTCCACCCATTCCTGGACGGTCCGCGCCCCATCCAGCATCGAGCGGACGAAGGGATCTCCGCGCCGCTCCTGGCAGCGGCTCCACAGGAGCTCGGGTGGCTCGCTCAGCAGGTTCCCGACGGCGCCTTCGTAGGACGGCATCGCTTGCACGTCGCCGTCCGGCTGGATGTACCAGCAGCCACGGCCTGTCTTGAGGCTGAAGTTGCTGGTCGTCTGGACCGCCACGCCCGGTGGCGCGAGCGCCTGCAGCCTCGCGGTGACCGCCGGGTCGTCCAGGGCGTGCATCTCGTCGTCGGTCAGGAACTCCTGGCTGGCGAAGGTCTCCCGCGTCGCCAGCCCCGAGGGCGCGACGGCCCCCAACACCAGGTGGCGAAGCCTCGGGAAGCGGGGCGCCACCTCCGTGCAGAAGCGCTCGAGCTGGTCGTGATTGCTGCGGACCACCACGCATTCGATGTCGAGCCGCATCCCGCTGGAGGCGTGCTGGTTGAGCAGCTCCAGCGCCGCCAGGGTCCGGACGAAGCTGCCGGGACGTCCCCGAATCCTGTCGTGGACGTCCGCCGTCGCGCCATCCAGGCTGACATGGACCTCGTGAAAGACTTCGCCGAGCCGCCGCGCCAGCGCCTCCGTCATCCCCCAGCCACTCGTATAAAGGATTGTCTGGACACCGGCCTTGGACAGGCGTTCGGCAATCCCTGTCAGTCCTGGGACGGTGAGCGGCTCCCCGCCAGAGAACGTCACCTGGCGCAAGCGCATGGAGAGCAGGACGTCGACCAGTTGCTGCATCTTCTCGGGCGGGAGCTGCCGGGAAGGGCGCCTGCCGGATTCTGAGTGGCAGTGGGTGCAGAGCAGCGGGCAACGGTATGTCACCAGCCAGACGAGCGCGCGAGAGTACGGGCTGCCTTGGGTCACTGTCTTTTGCATGGGCTGACAGCCTGGGCCGAACAGGTGGAGGCCCTCGCGTCCGCGGGAGCCTTTCAGGGATGGCTGGATTCGAAGCAATACGCTAGAAAGCATTGCCATTGTAGGGGGGCCGGAGCGTCAGTGATTCGGGGTCCGGTCATCTCCACGCTGACAGGAAATGTCTGCTCCGGGCAGAGCGGGAGGTCGTCATGCCCATCCAGGATGAGTGTTTCTATGTTCGCAACATGGCCTGCACCTTCCTTCGCCGCTCCGACGGGTGTCTGGTCATCTCCGGGCGTGAGGCACTGGAGTTGCGCCGTGCCGACGCGGCGATCGTCGCGGAGTTGATCCGTCTGGCCTCGGTGCCGCTTTCTGGCAGCGAGCTGCGCCGTGGCGCCTCGAAGCTGGAGAACGGCCCCGCCGTGCTGGAGGCGCTCGCGAAGGCCGGCTGCCTCACCGAGGGCCGGACCCTGGACGCGCTGGAGGCGAAGTCCTCCCCCCGGCTCAAGGCGCGAGGACAGCCACCGCTCGGCAACGTCGTGTTCGGGCTGACCGGGGCCGTGGCCAGTGCCTACATGCTCCCCTCCATCGCGCGTCTCCAACCTTTCGCCAGGAGGATCGACGTGGTGGTGACGCGAGCGGCCCGGCCCTTCGTGGCGCCCGCTGCCTTCGAGGCCCACGGCATCCAGGTCTGGGGAAGCGCGTCCGCGCGCCGGGGAGAGGTGCGGGTCCCTCACATCGAACTCGCCGACACCGCCGACCTTGTCGTTGTCTGCCCTGCTTCCGCCCACGCCATCGCCAGGCTGGCCCAGGGGGCCTGCTCCGACCTGGTGTCACTCGTGGTGACCGCGACCCGCGCCCCCGTCATCGTCGTGCCCTCCATGAACGAGGCCATGTGGGACCATCCCGCGGTCCAGCGCAACGTGGCTCGCATCGTCGCGGATGGCGTCCATGTCGTGGAGCCTCACCGGGGGCTGGAGGTCGCCTGGCTTGCGCGGGGCGAGCCTCCACGTCTGGGCTTCGGGACACAGGGACTGCTGGACGGGGCCATGCTCGCGACCTTGACGGCCGTGGCCGCCGGCAAGCCCCGGACGCGCGAGGTTTCGCGGGAGTGAGTCGTGGATGGGCGCTCATCGCGCATCAAGGAGGGTTCCCGGGTGGCTGTCTTTCCCTTCCAGCGGCTCTTGCGTGACGGACGCCTTCGCGTCCGGTCGCTCGCGACGGTGCTCTCCCAGGTGCGTGCCACCGTCCGCCTCGCCTGGGAGGCGGACCGGGCCTCCATGGCGTGGAGCGCGGGGCTGACGCTGCTCGCGGCGCTGTTCCCGCCGGCCATCGTCTACGTGGGAAAGCTCGTCGTCGATGGGGTCCTGGCCGCCGCGAAGACCCGGAGCGAGGCCCTCTCCTCCCACACCTTGTGGCTGGTGGCGCTGGAGTTCGCGCTCGTCCTTGCCTCCGCCGCCCTGGGCCGGCTCATCGCGCTCGTCCACGAGGTCCTCCAGGCGCGCCTCACCACCGCCACCAACCTCAAGATCCTTCACAAGGCGTTGGCGTTGGAGCTGCGCCACTTCGAGGACCCGCAGGTCCACGACACGATGCAGAAGGCGCGGCGGGTGGCGGACAGCCGGCCCCTGGTGATTGTCGTGAACCTGTTCTCGACCGTGCAGCACGGCGTCACGCTCGCGAGCTACGCGGCGCTCCTCCTGGCCTTGTCGCCCTGGAGCGCGCTCATCCTGGTCGCGGCGTCCCTGCCGGCCTTCTTCGTGGAGGCACGCCTCGCCCGCGAGTCGTTCGAGCTCCACTCGGAGCGCGCGGGGGCCGCGCGGCGGCTCGACTATCTGGAATGGCTGCTCACGCGGGACAACCATGCCAAGGAGGTCAAGCTGTATGGCCTGGGCTCCATCATCCTGGACCGCTACCAGCGGTTGGCCCGGTTGTTCTACGAGCGGGACCGGAAGTACGAGCGGCGGCGTTTGTCCTTCGGGCTGGGCTTCGGGGCGCTGTCCATCCTCGCCTTCTACGGGTGCTATGCGTTCGTGGTGGCCCGGACCGTCATGGGCGTCCTCACCCTGGGGGAGATGATTCTCTATATCGCGGTCTTCCGGCAGGGGCAGACGGCGCTCCAGGCGACCCTGCTGTCCATCGGGTCCGTCTACCGGGAGTCGCTCTTCATGTCGGACCTGTTCCAGTATCTCGCGGTGCCCACGGACCAGGAGGGCGCGCGCGTGCTTCCCCCGCGGAGCCCGGTGCGGGGGCGGGCCCAGACCATCGAGTTCCGCGACGTGTCGTTCCGGTACGCGGGACAGCAGGGGTGGGCGCTGCGGCACGTCAACCTGACCCTCCCCGCGGGGGAGAAGCTCGCCGTCGTCGGGGAGAACGGGGCGGGCAAGAGCACCTTCGTGAAGTTGCTGCTGCGCTTCTACGAGCCGACGGAGGGGTCCATCACCTACGGCGGCGTCGACCTGCGGGACATGGACCCCGGCGACCTCCGCTCCCGCTTCAGCGCGGTGTTCCAGGACTTCGTCCGCTACCAGTTCAGCGCCGCCGACAACATCGGGCTGGGGGACACCCAGCACTGGCAGGACGCGGCGCGGATCCAGGCGGCGGCGGAGAAAGGCGGTGCCAGCACGCTCATCGAGTCGCTGCCCCGGAAGCTCGACACGCTGCTGGGCCTGTGGTTCGAGTCAGGCCAGGACCTGTCCGTGGGGCAATGGCAGAAGCTGGCTGTCAGCCGCGCCTTCATGCGCGACGCGGAGGCGCTCATCCTGGACGAGCCGACGGCGAGCCTCGATGCCCGCGCCGAGCAGCGCTTCTTCGAGAGCTTCCGGGCCCTCGCCGAGGACCGGACCGCGCTCATCATCTCCCACCGGTTCTCCACGGTGCGGATCGCCGACCGCGTCGTCGTGCTGCACAACGGGGAGATCCAGGAGCTGGGCTCCCACGAAGAACTGCTTCGCCGTGGTGGACAGTACGCGCATCTCTTCCAGCTCCATGCGGACGGCCACGGCGACGAGCCTGCTTCGGGACGCGCGGGGCGCTGAGCCCGCGGACTGCCCGGCCTCAGCTCAGCGCCCCCCGGAACGTCCGGGGCACATAGTGCAGGAACAGGGACGTGGAGCGGCAGCCCTCGGGGAGCGTGGGGCGGGCGTGGGGGATGTCGCAGCCACGGTAGAACGCACACTCGCCCGATGTCTGGTGGAGGGTGCCCGGCCTGCCGCCAGGTGGACTGAAGACGAGCGGCCAACTGCCGGGCCCCGTCCGGCCTGACGTGAAGTCGACCAGCAGGGTTCCGCTGAACCGGCACTGCGCCCGGTCGGTGTGGCGGGCGAGCCGCGCGCCGGGCTGGTAGCAGCCCAGGTAGTTGTAGGAGGGCCGGGCTTCGACATCGAAGAGGTTCGACACGACGCCCGCGAGCTGTTCGTGGAAGAAGCTGGAGACCGGGTCGTTGTGCCGCACGTAGCGCAAGCTCTGGGGGTCTCCCAGCACCAGCAGCCCGCTGCTCACGAGGCCCCGGTAGTAGGCGCGGAGGGCTTTCATCTGCGCGGGGTGGAAGAGCCCCGCCATGTTGGCATAGCCCCGGTGCTCCAGGAGGATGCGCGCGGAGTCGAGCGCGTAGCGCCAGGTGGCCCGCTCCCGGGTGAGCTCCTCCTGGGAGAGGAGGATGCGCGCGGCCCTCAGCGCCTGGAACTCCCGGGGCGTGAGCGTGGGCGCGGATCCGCCAGGCCGCAGCCGGGTGCAGGCCCCGACAAGCCAGCCGGGGACCTCGTGGACGGCGGTGATGCCGGTGACGGCATCGCGCACCAGCGCGAGCGGGAAGCGCCCGGTCAGTCCGAGCAGGCCCAGATGGCGCTTCTCCCGAGGAAGCCGTGGGGGCGCCGTCAGCAGCTTGAAGCCCGTCACCACGACGGTGCCGGGCGCGAGACGCGGCTTGCGGCCCGCCGCCGGGAGGTCTTCTCCCAGGAGGCAGCCGAAGCGCGGGGCCTGGGGAACCTCCGAGGGCGGGACCAGGTATCCGGCCTCGCGCAGGACCGACACCTCGGTCTCGTCCAACTCCAGGCGGCCGCGGCCGTGGCTCCGGGCGCTCTCCGCCAGCGCCCGGAGCGACTGGAACAGCCGAGGGTGCAGCCGGCTGTCGATGGCGGTCGTCAGCCTGCCTCTCCCGGGAAACGGCGCGGAGACCCGGAGCCCGACCGGGGCGGAGCGCTCGCGGGTGAGCTCGATGGATGCGAAGGGGTTCACCACGAGGTTGGACACAGCGCCTCCTTGATTTGGGCCGCTCCTAGCGGATCCGCCTGCGGTGCCGGTTCAGCAGCCGGTAGGCCGGCAGGGCCCATTGCTTGACGGCGTCATGGACGGCGGGGCCCGCGATGCGCCGCTTGAGCGCGGTGTCCGCGATGAAGCGGCGCTTGCCCCGCGGGTCCTTGGAGTACACCCGCAGGCTCTTCTCGACGCGCGCCCGCTCCGCCCGGGTGGGGTGGACGCCAAACGCATCCATGACCGCCACCAGCCGCTCCAGGTCGATGTCCTCGTAGTTGAGCAGGTGGGCCTTCGCATCCGCGCTGTCAGCGGCCACTCCGCAGAAATGGCTGACGGCTCGCGCGCAGTACTCCTCGCGCGTCATGGCGTCCACGGTCCGGGGACCCCAGCCAAAGTACCGTTTGACCTGCTCCGGTGTGGGCCGGTCCATCCAGCCGGAGGGGCGGGCCATGTTGGACACCACGACGTCCACGGGGTCCCGGTAGATGAAGAGCCACGGCACGTCCGGCCAGAGCCTGCGGACGACATCCAGACGGACGGTCTCCAGACTGGCGAACTTGATGAAGAGCCGGCGGTCGCGCTTCGTGCGGCGCCGGCCGAAGACCTTGACCAGACTGCGAAGCAGGGCGTCCCGCTCCGCCTGCGCCGCGGCGGACGCGCCCCGGGGCCTGGGGCCTGGCACCGAGGCCAGCAGGAGCGACGACAGGACGTCGGGCTCGCCGGGAACGAGGGTGCCGTCCAGGCAGCGCAGCGCGTTCTGCACCAGCGTCGAGCCGCACCGGGACATGTGGAAGATGAAGCCGGAGGGCGACAGCCCGTCGATGGCTTCCGCCACCTGATGGACCGTGGCCGGACTGCTGACGTTGCGCCCGATGCGCGGATGGCGCTGGAGCAGGAGTGCGATGGACTCGTCGTAGAAGGGCCCTTCCTGGAAGCGCCCCGCCTCGTTGATCCATTCGATGCCGCGGGGCTCCTCGGCCAGACGGTCCCAGGCGGGAATCCACCCCTCCCAGAGCGCCGCCATGGCGCCCCGGGGCGGCGGGGGGATGGGATGCACCAGCTTCGCGCCCATGAAGTCACCCGTCATTGGACGACACGATGTGGAACAACCCCTCGTGGGTCAGCCGGCGCACGAGCGTCACCCTGCCCTCGTCATCCAGGGGCCCCGGAAGCTCACCCACCTGGAAGCGCGGCGTCCGCAAGATGAAGCGCAGCGCCTCGCCGAAGTCCGCCGGCACCGACACGGCCCGCTGGCCGAACTGGAGCGTGGCCTTGCCGTCGCCTTCGCGGTAGCGCATCAGGGGCCCGAACCGCCGCTGGACCTGGCTGCGCGTGTGGACACGGGCCGCGTCTTCCTCGGAGCCCAGCGTCAACCCCGACACGCGCGAGCGGCTCCTCATCAGGACCTCGACGACCTCGGAGACCGCCGCGTCCGGGTCGAGCGACTGGAACAGCGCCTCACCCAGCCGGCGGAACTCCCCGCGCAATTCATCCCAGGCGGCGCTGTCGCTGGCGAAGCCCGGAGGCAGCCCGCGGCGCAGGCGGGGCTCCTGGTGGGCCCGCTGGAAGACGGCGGAGGCCAGGCAGTCCGCGTAGGTGATGGACTTGAAGCCCACCGTCAGGTGGAGCGAATGGCCGCCATCCGTCCGGGCCTCGTGGACATGGCCCCGAGGCAGGTAGAGCAGGTCCCCCGGCTCCAGCGTGAAGCGCTGGGTCGGCGACGAGTTGTCCACCTGCGAGGGCTGGTGGCGCGTGACGCGGAAGCGCTGGGCGTCCTCCAGGTTCTCGAAGCGGAAGGGCGGGACGTACTCGAGCGGCAGGTCCACCGGCGGAGGGCTCAGGCTCCACGTCTTGCGGCCGGCCACCTGGAGCACGAGGACGTCGTGGCGGTCGAAGTGGGCCTGCACCCCCTGGGACCTGGCCGGTGAGCAGTAGAGGTTGACGTTCACCGGCGCGCTGAGGCGCTGCTCCAATGACAAGCACAGGTCGCGGATGGAGGTCGAGAAGCGGTGGGCCGCGTTCACCCGGAGCGTGCTGCCGGCTTCGTAGCCCGCCTGGAGGAGCTGTGCGTCGGGGGCGCGGGTCGGGTCCTTCATCCTGTTGCGCGGCAGGTCGGAGCGCAGCAGCTCGACCGCGGCCGGGTCCAGCGCGAGGGCCGAGGCGACCAGGTGGTCGAGCCCGGCCTGGGACAGCAGGGGGGCGTAGAAGTCCGGCTGGCCCCGGGAAAGACGGTAGAAACGCTTCTCCCAATGGTCCGCCAGGAAGGCCTCTGGCGTCAGGTCTCCGAGCAGCGCCTCCAGGCTTGGGGCATAGCTGGCGGGCGCGAGGGCTTGCCGCCGCGTGGTCCGGGCGGAGCGGAGTCTGGGTTTCACGGGAGAGGGAGTCGGGCCTGGCGGGAGGGTGGGTGGCAATGCATGGCTTTCCCAGGCGGATGGAGGACCCGGGCAATCATTGTTCTGGTGCTGTGTGTCTGACAAGTGAAAGCGTGAAGGGTTTCCGGGGAAATGACCCGTCATTGAGCCGTCATGGTAAAGAATTACGGAGACGACGGCCGGGGGTGGTTGCCATTCAGCGCGAGGATTGGGGTTCGGCGCGCATCCGGGCCTGGAGCAGCGTTTCCGCGAGGGCCTGTGCCACGCTTTCCTGTCCCCGCCGTGAACCCAGCCGGCGGTTCGCGGCCATGTGCGTGAAGGACAGCGCCTCACGAGGTCCCGCGTTGGGAGTGGCGTCGCGCCATGCCCGCAGCAGCTCCATCAGCGCCCGAGGGGGGGCGTCCCGCCCCAGCTGTTCCAGCAGGTCCTGCCGGGCGCGGAGCCGGCGGATGAGGGGCGCGACCTCGGTTCGCCGGGAACGCTCGCGGCACGCGGCGGCGCCCGCGGCACGGCCCAGGAGCAGCTCCAGGTAGGCGGCCATCACCGCTCCCGTTTCGATGAGCAGCCGCTCCGGCTCCCTGCCCGCGCCCCAGCTCCCGAGCGCGGAGTCGCTGTCCCAGGTGAAGACGCGGAGCGCGGCGTCCAGCGCGTCGGCGCCGCCATAGCGGAAGGTCTCCGGGCGGAAGGTCTCCTGGCGGACGTCCGTGGCGCCGTGCTCGAGCGCGAGGTCGAGCAGGGACTCGAAGCGGTCGAGCGGGGACTCTCCACGCCAGCGCAGGCGGACCAGCCGGCGGGGCCCTTCCGCGAAGCGGACGTAGTGCCAGTCACCGGGGCTGGCGGGGAGCATGGGGCGCAAGGCGACGAGGAGCCTGCGCTGCGCCGCCTCGTCGGCGAAGAGGGTGAAGGAGCGCCACTGCCGGTGGATCCGCGTCCCGTCGGTGGGGGGCCTTTGTTGGCGCGGAGCCGGGGCGGGCAGCCGGCGGCGGAAGCTGGGGACCACCTCGCACACCACGGTCCTCGCGGTGGCCTCTTCCAGCCAGGGCGCCTCTTCCAGATAGCAGGAGGCCGCGGCGGACCGGCTCGCGCGGAGGAGCTCCGTCCGTCCCCAGTGGGACTCCAGGTCGATGGGGAGCCGCCGCTCGTTCTCCACGAGGCAGACGACGCGGGGGACGCCATTCGCCTCGCGCCAGTCGCGCAGGGCCCCGGCGCGCTCCCGCGAGTACGGCCCGCCGGGACGCCAGCGCGCCAGACAGAGGATCTGCCCCCGCCAGGTGAGGCGCGGCAGCCGGGGAAGGTTTCCGAGTTCCCGCCAGTCGAAGCCTCCCGGATGGCGCGCGCCCTCCATCGCCAGTTCCAGGAGCAGCCTCGCGACGCGCGGGCTCGCGCGGGGGGCCAGCATGTGACCCTGGTGCAGCACCAGCGGCGTGCCGTCGCGGAGCGCGAAGACGAAGCCCTCCGGCGCCGCCCGCACCATCACGTCCTCGGGGCGGACCCGCCGCCGGGAGGCCATCCGGGGAGCGCCGTTGCAGATCACCTCGCTCGACCAGGCATGCGCGGCCCAGCGCAGCGAGGGAGGCGAGTCCGCGCGTGTCCAGACCACCTCCGCGTGCAGGGCTCCCCGCTCCCCCTCCCAGGTCCGCTGGTGGCCCAGGACCTCGTCGCGGAAGGTCTGGGGCAGACACCCCAGGAACCTCCCGAGCGAGCGATGCGGCGCGCCCGAGCCGTGCAGGCTCCCTGGGACGAGCGTGAACGCTCCCCGCTCCAGGTCGGCCTGGCTGGAGGCGACGAGCAGACAGCCCGCCTCGAACCCGTCCGCGACGGGAACCTCCCGCGCGGCGGGGGCGGCGAAGCGCGAGAGCTCGTCATCCTCGAGGACGGCCCGCCCCTCGGCGGCCATGCCCCGGTGGTACACGGTGGCCAGCCAGCGGGCACGGGCCTCGTCGGCGGGTGACGGGGGCTCCAGGTCGGCCTCCCATGGCGCGGGCAGTCCGCTGATGAGCGGATCCGCCAGCTCCGCGGCGCAGACCCATTCGTCCGTGAAGCGGTCCCGGAACAGGCGGTGATAGGTCCGGAGCCTGCGGGCGCTGTCGGGGAGCGACTGGCACGACAGCAGCGCCAGTGCCCGGTGGGCGATGGCCCGCCGCACCGATGCCGGCAGGGGGACCGTTTCGGCGACGACCGCCGCCGTCACGCCTTGGAAGGAGTCCACTTCACCGGGCTTCAGGAACCGCTCGGTCAGCTCCGGCTGCGCGACAGTGTCGAGCAGCCTCACCCGCACCAGTTGTTCCTGGACGGGGGAGCGCCCGCGGTCTGGATGGATGCCGCGCAGCTCGCGCCACAGCTCTTCGCGGAAGTCGAGGAGCGCCTCTTCCTGGGAGTGCGCTTCCGCCGCCACGATGCGGTTGCCGCGACGGGCGAGGACGCGCTCCGAGGCCAGCACCCGGCGGTGTCCGGTGTTCGCCTGGAGTCCCGCGACGCGAATGGGCAGCGCGCGGAGGTCCGGCCAGCAGCCCTCCGGTGCGTCGAAGCGCGCCGCCGCCGCCCACGCGAGCAACCCCACCGGTGTGCAGCGCGAGGCGGCGCGCAGCAGGTAGCGCAGCAGGGCGCCCCGGGCGGCGTCATCCTTCCCCCCGCCCTCCCAGTACTGGAGCAGTTGGGGGCTGGCCGTGGCGATGAGCGGACGCAGCTCCGGACGCTGGAGCTGCTCCTCCAGCCAGGTGTGGAGCGCCGCCGCCTCCTGACCCGGGTCGTCCCGGGCCAGGGCCTGGAGCTCCGCCAGGAGGCCCGGAGCCAGGGCGGGCAGGCGCAGCGCGCCGTGCACCAGGGACTCCAACTCCAGCGCCCCGAGTCCCAGCCGCCTCGCCATCCCGGCCAGGGACGCCTCGGGTGCGGCCCCCGGCGTCACGGGCCCTCTTCGGGCTGCGTCGCCAACCACGCCACGAAGACGAACTTCTCCCCGCGCGAGACCCGCTCGGCGCCATGGAGCAGGCTGGAGTCGAAGAGCACGGCCATGCCGCCATGCGGTTGGACGCGGATGTCCAGCTTGGGAAAGGCTGTCTCTCCGCCGTCGAAGTCGTCGTTGAGGTAGCAGACGATGGACAGGCGGCGCTTGCCGCCGGGGCGGTCATCCCGGTGGAGCCGGTAGAAGTCGTTCACGCCGTAGCGGACCAGTTGCAGCGGCGTCATCGTGAGGTGCCTCCAGGGCAGCCAGTCCGCGCCAGCCAGCGCCAACTGGAGCCGCTCCCGGAAGTCCGCGAAAGCCTCCGGGAGGACCTTCTCGGTCAGCACCCGCGCCGAGCGGACCTGGGGCTTCAGCACCTTGCCCTCCCGGTTCAGCACCGTCGCGGCATCCCAGTCCGGGGACTGCTTCGCCAGCGCCACGATGTGCTTCGCCTGCTGGCGGGTGAAGAGCTTGCCCAGGGCGATTCCCACCTCCAGGGGCATGAAGGCCTCGACCTGCCGCGAAGGTCGCGGCGCTGGCGCGCGCGCACGTCTTCCGGCCGCGCTCACGGGCGCCCCCCCTGGCGTGAGCGGGCGCGCCCACGGCTCCGTCCCCGGGGGGGCTCGGCGCTGGGCGGCACCGTCAGGTAGAGGGTCCGCGGCGCCTCTTCCTTCATGTGCAGCGCAATCCCAGGCGGGAGGTCGACACTGAGCACCTCCTTGATGACACGCCGGGGGGTCGCCAGCAGCTTCATGCGGAAGAGGGGATCGACGCGCGCGCGCCGGGCGATCGCGACCTTCAATGCCTGCCATGGGCTTTCCCAGTGCCGCTCCATCCCGTCAGTCCTCCTCTTGGCGCAAGGCGTAGAGCAGGCCCTCGCGGGTCAGCCGGCCCACCAGCGCGAGCCGGCCCTCGTCATCCAGTGGCCCCGGTAGCGCCCGCACCTGGAAGCGGGGGGTTCGCTGGATGAACCGCAGGGCTTCACCGAAGTCCGCCGGCACCGACACGGTCCGTTGTCCGAACTGGAGCCGCGCCTTGCCCGCGCCCTCGCTGTAGTGCAGGAGTTGCCCCGCCCGCCGCTCGACCCGGTCCTGGAGGCCCAGGTGGGCCGCGTCGTCCTCCGAGCCCAGCGTCATCCCCGTGAGCTGGCCGCGCTTGTGAAGGAAGGCCCGGGCGATGTCGGTGACCGCTGCCTCCACGTCGAGCGCCTGGGGCAGCCGCTCCCCCAGCCGGCGGAGTTCCTCGTGCACCTCTTCCTGGACGGTGCCTCCGAGGAGGAAGCCGGGCGGCAGGGAGCGGCGCAGGGCGGGCTCCCGGTGGGCCAACTGGTACAGGGCGGACGCCAGGCAGTCCACGTACGTGAGCGTCTTGAACCCGAGCGTCAGGTGGACCGAATGGGTGCCATCCGCGCGCGACTCGTGGACGTGGCCCCGGGGCAGGTAGAGCAGGTCTCCTGCCTCCAGCACGAAGTGCTCGGTGGGGCCGTCGCTCCCCGCCGGCTGGAACCGGGGGGTGCGGAAGCCGCGCGAATCCTCCAGGTCCTCGAAGCGGAAGGGCGGGACGTACTCGAGCGGCAGGTCCGTCTCCCGCGGCGACAGGCTCCACTTCCGCCGGCCAGACACCTGCAACACGAAGCAGTGCCGGTCGAAGTGCACCTGCGCCGTCTCCGAACGGGCGGGGGCGCAGTAGAGGTTGACGTTCACCAGCGCGCCGAGTCCCTGCTCCAGGTGTCCCCGGAGCTGGCGCAGCGGGCCCAGGAACCGGTGGGCCGCGTTGACGCGCAGGGTGTTGCCCGCGTCGTAGCCCTCCTGGAGGCGCTGGGCGTCCAGGGGACGCCCGGCGTCCCCCGGCCGCGCGCGAGGCAGCAGCTCCACGCTGGTGGGGTCCAGCGCGAGCGCGGAGGCGATCAGATGATCGATCTCCGCCCGGGGCAGCAGCGGCGCGTAGAAGTCCGGCTGCCCTCGGGAGAGGTGGTAGACCCGCTGCTCCCAGTGGTCCGCAAGGAAGGCCACTGGCGTCAGGCCTCCGAGCAGGGCTTCGAGGCTCGGCGCATGGACCGGAGGCGCGAACGCTTCCTGCCGCGCGACACGGGCGGAGCGAGGTCGGGGCTTCACGGAGGGACGGGGCGCCCTAGCAGGACGGCGGGTTGCTGTCGCCGGGGCAGTCCTCGGGGCAGGACGGCGGGAAGTCGAGGCCGCTCTGGACGACCTCGATCTCCAGGGCCGTCAGCTTGCGCTCGCTCCTGGGAACGATGATGTAGAGCTGCTGGGGCGTCTCCTCGAAGGGCTGCAGGCGCAGGCCCTTGGGCAGCGGATAGCCCACGGCCTCCTCGAAGGCCGCCTCCGGGTGGGCCAGCAACTTCTTGCGGAAGTCCGGGTCGTTGCGGGCCCGCGCCTTGAGCAGGGGCTTGAGTTCGGCCCAGGCGAAGACCGGCTCCGCGGCCAGCTGCGGCGTGACCGTGCTGCGGGAGCGCGTCACGACGGACTTCGTGCGCTGGCCGCGGCCCTGCGCCGCCGCGGGCTTGATCATCTTCTGGGCGGTGCGCGTGGCGGACTTCGAGGACGTCGTCGTGGTGCGCCTGCCTGTCGTGCTGGCCATGATTCCTCCGGGCACTTCGTTTGTGTTTGCGTGTCCCGGGTGACCCTTCCAATCACTGAAGGCAGGCGCTCACCCGGCGCGCTCTGCATTAAAGACAAGCTACACAGGCATTGTCGTGGATTGCAAGGGCGTCAGGCGTTATTTGAAGGGCCTGGGTGGATTGGGGCAATCATTGCAAAATTCCGCCAATCCTGGCGTGGGATGGCAGGCATTTCCCCCGGGGGCGCGCCATGGCTAGAGTTCGCGCGTGGTCGCGTCTGTCCAAGCAAGTCCTTTCATCCGGTCCCCTTCGCGCAGGTGTCCTCTCGAATGAGCGCCCAGATCCAGCACCCCCTGCCCATGCCCTCCCGCGCCGTCATGGCCAGACTCTGGAAGGGCTGGCTTCCGGCCGCGGTCCGGTTGGAGGCCGACGTCCCGCGCGTGCTGTGGCTCCAGGCCGGGGAACACTACGAGGAGGCCCCCTTCTACCGGCACGCGGTGGAGGCGCTGATGCGGCGTGAGCCGCGCATCACCCGCAACCGCACGAGCCTGGGGACGGTGAACCTGGTGGGGGACGTCCTGGACGCGCTCAAGCCTTCCGGGTTCATCTTCCACATGTCCCGCTGTGGCTCGACGCTGGTCCAGAACGCCTTGCGGTGCCTGGACGGAAGCATCGTCCCTGGCGAACCAGAGCCGCTGTGCACGCTGCTGACGCCGTACTCCCCCAGCGTGTGGCCGGGCGAGCGCGAAGACTGGGAGGCGAGGCGCGACGCGTTGCTCCGCAGCATGGTGCGCATCTTCGGGCAGCGGCGGCGGCCCGGCGACCGGCGATACTTCGTGAAGTTCACCAGCCGCAACAGCGTGCAGCTCGACGTCATCCGGAGGCTGTGGCCGGACGTGCCGTGGCTCTTCGTCTACCGGAACCCGGTCGACGTCATGGTCTCGAACCTGTCACGGCCTCCGGGCTGGATGCGAATGCCCGCGGACTGGAAGACCCTGCACTTTGGCTGGAGCGGGGAGCAGCTCGCGGACATGACGCCCGAGGAATACTGCGCGCGGGTGGTGGGGAGCTTCTGCTCGGCCGCGGCGCGAAGCGCGGACGGGCGTGCATACCTGCTCAACTACGAGGACATCGACCTGCCGCGGATCCGCGCGGTGATGGAGGCCTTCGGCGTCCGGCCCACCCGGGCGGAGCAGGCGCGCGCCGAGGAGAGCCTGCGGGTGTACTCCAAGGACCCCAGTGGCCAGCGGGCCTTCACCGGGGACACCGCCCTCAAGCGGCGCGTCGCGGGACCGGCGGTGGAGCGCGCGGCGGAGCGCTGGGCGCTGCCAGCCTTCTCCGTGCTCGACCGGCATCCCCGCCGGCTCCGCTAGCGGGTCCGGACGCGGTCGAGCACGCCGGGAAAGCTGGAGGCGCGCGAAGGAGGTGCCTTCAGGTAGGCGAAGTTCGACCGCCGGTCGTAGACCCGGCTCAGCAGCGCCAGCAGGTGCAGGTAGCGCTTGTGCAGGCGCAGCCCCTGGGTCGCGGTGGCGCTGGGGTGCCATTGGTCCGCGTACGTGTCGTCCGCGAGCGAGGCGCGCCTGAACGGTTCCAGGAGCGAGGCCAGTCCCTGGAGGAGGGCTTCGACCCTCGGCCGCAGCGCCGGCTGGTTCGCGTGGGCCCTCAAATAGAGGATGAGCGTGGGATAGGTGACGGCGATGGAGGGCTCCACCCGGACCTTGGCCACCTCCAGCCGCTCCACCAACCCGAAGGAGGCCGGCGTCGCGAAGACCCCGCGAATGAGGCCGGACAGGGAGTCCTCCAGCGCCTCCTCCGGGAGGTACAGGTTGATGCGCAGCAGTCCCTTCACGTCCACGGGAGCGCGGGTGAAGGCCGTGATGATGTCGGGGCGCCGCCGGGCGATCTCCGTGCGGGCACGCCGGGGCGACAAGCGCTGGTCCAGCGCCGCCAGGGCGGCTTCCGCGTACTCCACGCTGCGCAGGTTGGTGCGCCCGTCAATCTGCCGCCGCCATCCCTCCAACGCCTCCTCCAGGGCGGGGAACGGGCCGCCCCCCATGCGCGCCGCGAGCTCTCGGCAGCACTCGTGCAGCAGCAGGTTGGCCTGGTTCAGGGGCGCGTTGAGGACGCGAACCCTCTCCATCTGCTGTTCAGCGTCCGTGCCGACGGGAAAGAGGATGAATGTGAAATTGTTTGGAATAGGTGGAATGAAGAGCTGGGAGTATCCCGTGAGCCCGAGGATCGCCGTGCGTTGCGCGACGCGGAGTGGGTGCATGGGAATGGCCTGGAATTGAAAGCGGTTGCGGGCGGAATGAGGGAGGATTCAAGGGCTTGCGTCCTCCATCAGGTGCTAGCGTATCGGGCGTGAAGAGGCCCTGCCAGTCCTTGACAGGGTTTCCGCCGCCGCCAGCAGCCCGGAAGAGAAAGGACACGTGCGCGCCATGTGGTGGGATGATTTGAAGCAGGACGTACGATTCGCGGCACGGACCCTGCGGCGTGCTCCCGGCTTCGTCATCATCGCCGTGCTCTGTCTGGCGCTAGGCATTGGAGCCAATGGCCTGGTCTTCAGCGTGGTCAACGGCGTGTTGCTGCGCCCGCTGTCCTACCCAGACCCCGAGCGGCTGGTGGTGCTGGGGGAGCGCAACGGCGGGGGGATGGTGTCCTGGCCCACCTTCCTGGAGTGGAAGCAGCAGACCGCCACCTTCGAGCGGATGACGGCTTTCACGGAAGGGGGGGTCATCCTCTCGGGGGAGGCCGCGCCCGAGCGTCTGATGGCCACGCGAGGCACCGCGGACTACTTCGCCGTCCATGGGGTCGCGCCGCTGCTCGGGCGCACCTTCGAGTCCGGGGAGGACCTGCCCGGCCGGGCGCCCGTGGCGGTCCTGGGCGAGGCAATGTGGCGGCGGCGTTTTGGCGCGGACCCCTCGGTGCTGGGCCGGACGCTGGTGATGGATGGGGTGTCCCGCACGGTGGTGGGGGTGATGCCGGCCTCGTTCTCCCAGGAGATGGACGTGTGGCTCCCCCTGGAGACCCCCGCGGACTCGGAGGCGCCCAATCGCAGCCACATCCTCACGGTGCGCGCTCGGCTGGGGAAGGGCGTGTCCGTGGAGCAGGCGGACGCGCTGCTCAAACAGCTGGCCGCGCGGATGGAGGCCCTGTACCCGGCGGCGCAGAAGGGGCGGGGCGCGGCGGTGCTCTCGCTGTCCCAGATGGAGACCCGTGCGTGGCGCACGCCGCTCCAGGTGCTGCTCGGCGCCGTCGGGCTCGTCCTGCTGATTGCCTGTACCAACGTCGCGAACCTGTTGCTGGCGCGCGCGGGTGCCCGTCAGCAGGAGCTGGCGATCCGCGTGGCGTTGGGGGCGCGGCGGGGCCGGCTTGTCCGGCAGTTCCTGGTGGAGAGCCTGTTGCTGGCGCTGGTGGGAGGGGGGCTGGG
>NZ_RAWR01000171.1:0-24122 GCF_003986945.1 Corallococcus sp. AB018
CACCATGCCCCCGCGGCGCAGGCCCCTGCTCGCCGTCACGTCGCGAACCAGCCGGCGGTACAGGTAGACGTGCGCCAGCGCGAGCAGCGTGGTGACCGGCACGAGGAACAACGCCATCCGGAGCCAGTGGGGCATGAAGGACCGTGTCTACCCGCGCAGGAGCTTGTCCACGAGCGCTACGTACTGCTGCTTCGCGGCGTCCTTCGCCAGCCCCTTGCGGCCGGCCCACGCGTCGTATTTCGCGCGCCCCTTGATATCGAGCATGCCGGGGCGCTTGCCCTGCACGTCGCCTTCCGTGCCCTGCTTGAAGAGGGAGTACAGCTCCAGCAGCGTATCGTTCGAGGGGGCCTTGGACAGCGTCTTCACCCGGCTCTGGGCGGCGCTGAAGTCATCATCGAGGGCCATGCGCGGTCTCCGGCAAGCGTGTGCCGGAGACCTTAACAGCCGGCCTCACATCGTCGGCAGCCAAAGGTGGCGGATGTCCTCGGGCAGTTGGGCGCTCACGTCCTCCGCCTCGCCTTCGCTGATTTGATGACGGACGGCGTCCATCACCGCGCGCACCACGGGCTCCACGGCGTCCGGATTCAAGGCCAGGTCCTCGCCCACCAGCTTCAGCAGCTCGTCGCGGCCGAACTTCGACGGGCGGGGGTCTGCGTCGTGGCGCTCGCAGCGGTGCAGCATCTCCGTGAGCCTGCGCGGCAGCTGTGCTTCGAGGTCGAGGGACTCCTCCGCCTGGATGCGTTGCTCCAGGCCGCAGAGCACGGAGACGGCCGCCTGCTGGGCGACACTCGGGGACATGCCGCCCCGGTCGCAGAGGTGGTCGATGAAGCGGGCATACGTCTGACTGGCCCGCATCGCACTGCGCCGCGCACGCCGCTCCTCGATGGACAGCTCGCGCCGCTCCTCCGCGTGCTCCTCGTCCTGGGGTGCGCCGGAGCGGTGCTGCGGATCACGGTCTTCAGCCATGGGGGTCCTCCCTGTCGGTCCCGGTGGGTAACAGGGTGCCCATGCCAGCCCCGGAGGGCACGTCATCGCGGACTGCTGCACTGTCCGCCGGCTGCCTGACTGCTAGGCGGCCACGCGCCGGACGTAGGTGTCCCAGAGGGCGCCGAAGAAGAAGCCGCCGAAGCGGGCCAGGGCCTCCGCCCGCTGCACGCTGTCCCGGGCGTTGAGCACGCGCAGGGTGGTGAGCTGGCGCGCGAACTCCTCCGCGGACAGCCGCAGGAAGCCCCGGCCCATGCACGGCGCCTCCGGGCCATCCCCGCGGTGCAGGGACACGAACAACGTCGTGGTGTCCTTCCACAGGTCCAGGCCCGGGTCGTCGTAGAGGTCCTTGTAGCCCTCCAGGTAGTACGCCTCGCCGGCCTCGCTGAGCAGGTGCAGCAGGTACTCCATCCGTTGGCCGCCCGGCCGAGCGTGCTCGCGGGTCATCAGGCGCAGCTCGCCGCGCGTCACCACCAGCGGGCGGGACGACAGCACCGGCGCCGTCACCGTGCCCATCAACTTCAAGGGGTGGCGCTCGTCGCGCAGCGTCGCGTTCAGGTCCTCGGCCGTCACGGTGAGCACGAAGCGCAGGGGCGTGGCGTCGTCGCGCTCCGGGTCGCCGGCCTCCAGGTGCGGGGCCTTCACGTCACCGGACAGGAACCCGTGCATCGTCTCCGTGAAGCGCACGCCCACGGGCCCGGGGGCCTGGGGCGCCGAGGCCTCCGGCAGCGGAGCGTAGTCGATGGTCCACCCGTGGCGCCGGGCCATCAGGGCGCAGGCGCGCTCGGCGACGGCGGAGATGGTGAGCAGCGGGTTGATGCCCAGCGAGCGAGGCACCACGGAGCCATCGGACACGTACAGCCCCTCATGCACCGCGTGGCCGGAGGCACCGGAGAAGACGCGCCCCTCGTGGTCCACCACCCCGTCCTCCGCCCGTTCGGCCATGACACAGCCGCCCAGCGGGTGCGTGCACAGGAGTTCCTTGCCGAAGGCCTCGGACCAGAGCGGGTAGCGCACGAAGGTGCCGCCCAGCGCGGCGGTGGCCCGGCGTAGGCGCTCCTCGATGCGGGTGAGCTGCGGGTCGCGGCCGGCGTCCGGCCAGTGCAGGCGCACGCGGTCGTGCTCCAGCCGCAGCTCGCCCTTACCCTCGTCGTGCGACATCACCATCAGCGTCTGCGTGTGCTCCACCGCGCCGTGGTCCGGCCCGCGCACGAAGCTGTCCGCCTGGCGCAGCCGCTCCTGGACCCAGTCCAGGATGCCTTCGTCGGTGTCCTCGCCCACCAGCGCCGCGGCCCCCGCGAGCGCCGCGGGCATCAGCGACGCGAGCGCGCCGGGGATGACGCCCTCCTCGATGATCATCCCCTCGTCCAGCCGCGCGGTGTCGCGCTGGTCGATGACGCCCGCGATGCAGGGCCCCACCGGGTCGCGCGTCTCATGGTTCTGCTCGCCGTGGCCCACGCCGTGGACGCGCATGTCCAGGTTGTAGCCGAAGGCCAGCACGTCGCCGTTGCTGCTGAAGCGGTGGCCCAGCTTCGAGGACACAGGAAGGCCGAGCTCGCGCGAGCGCAGCAGGATTTCCGCCGTACCCATGGTGCCGGCCGCCAGGACGACGCGGTCCGCGGTGAGCCAGGCGTCGGGCGCGTCGAAGCGCTCGCGGCCCGTGTTGAGGGGGCGGTAGTAGACGCGCCACTTCCCACCGTCCGGCACCACCGCGCGCACCGACACCTCGGTGAAGATGCGGGCCCCGTGCGCGTGCGCGTCCGGCAGATAGTTCATCAGCACGGTGTTCTTCGCGCCGGTGTTGCAGCCCGTGGCGCAGTCACCGCACAGCGAGCACCCCGGCTGCCGCACGCCCGCGGCGTTGACGCCCGCCTCGAACGTCACCGCCACTGGAGGCCGCGTCAGCCGTCCGCCCAGCTTCTCCGCGGAGATGCCGAACGTCTTGAGCTTCTGCAGCGGCGGGTGGTCCTCCGGGTACGGCAGGGGCCGCAGCATCAACTCCGCGTGCGCGAAGCCGTCCTCCAGCAGGCCGTGCACGTCGGCGCGCAGGGCCTGGGGCCAGCGAGGGTCCTCGAACACGCGAGGGTCGGGCCGCATCGTCACGCCGGCGTTGATGAGCGACGTGCCGCCCAGGCCGCAGCCGTCGATGACGGACACGTCACCGTTGCGGTGGACCTCGATGAGGCCGGTGGGGCTGCCCACGTCCAGGTCGCCCTGGCCCGGGGCGCAGTGGAGCTGGAACTCGGCCACCGCCTGCGCGGGCGTGCGAGGCATCTCCCCCGGGTGCATCTCCCGGCCGCGCTCCAGCACGCACACCTGTTGCCCCGCGCGCGACAGCCGGCTGGCGGTGATGCCTCCGCCATAGCCCGACCCAACGACGACCACGGGGTAGTGGGATGCCAGCTCACTCCACGGGGATGACAGCCTGCGCATGCTCACCTCTGGCGGCCTGACGCGCCGCCTTTTCCAGATGCCGCCTTTTATTCCCCACCGCTGACGTCAGGGACGGCGGGCCGCATGCTGCGCGGTTCAACGGCGAGGATCCACTCCGCGTCCGTCCCGGGCCCCTGCCTTCCCGCCCGGACAGCGGGCGGACAACCGGGCAGGTCGCTTCTGCCGGTCAGACGCGAAGGGCGCGCATTCTTGAGAGGAAATCCGCCGGAGCCCCCGCCCGCCCGACAGACTCAAAACCTGTCCGACTGTCGGACAAGTTCGTCCGGCGCGCCGCCGACAGGGAGCCTCGAAAGGGTTCTCGCCTTCTCAACCGGTGGACAGACTTCCGGTCCGAAGGCCTAGAAGAAGCGACGCACCACCCAGGCGCCCAGGCTGAGCAGCACGGAGATGAGGAGCATGGAGGCCAGCGGCGCGTAGACGCGCGTGTTGCCGCTCTCCACTCGGATGTCGCCCGGCAGCCGGCCGAACCAGGAGAAGGCGCCGGCCCACACCAGCAGGCCCACGACGGCGAGCCCCAGGCCCGCCACCACCAGCATCAACCCCTCGGACTTCATCCGGGACTCCCCTCCTCCAACTCCGCGGCCTCGCCCCCCGCGCGGCGGAAGGCGTTCACCAGCCGGTGCGCGTGACGCGTCGTCTCCGGCTCGCGGTAGCGAGGGCTGGCCTTCAACACCCACTCCACGGCGGTGTCCAGGTCCATGCGGTGGCCGGGGGAGACGTACACGGGGCTGACGCCCGTGCGGGTGCGGACCGCCATGCCCACCACCTCTCCCTTGTGGGTGATGGGGGACGTGGCGCCCCGCCGCTCCGCGAGCTTCCCGGGCGTGCCCACCAACAGCGACTTGGCGCAGCCGATGGAGGGGATGTCGAACAGCAGCCCTCCGTGACAGGCGATGCCCAGCCGTCGCGGGTGGGCGGTGCCCTGGCCATCGAAGACGAGCACGTCCGGGCGGACGGTGAGCCGCTCCCAGACGGCGGCCAGCACCGGCAGCTCGCGGAAGGACAGCAGGCCGGGGACGTAGGGGAACGTCAGCGGCGCCGTGGCCACGGCGCGGGCCACCGGCTGAAGCGTCTCCGCGTCGAGCACCACCATGCCGCCATAGCCCGTGTCGTTGCCCTTCTCCGTGGAGATGTCCGCGCCGGCCAGGCGGGTGATGCGCAGGCCCGGAGGCGGTTCGAGGATGAGCTGCTCACGCAGGCGCTTCTGCAGCGCCACGGCCTCCGTGGGCGTGACGTTCCAGGGGTGCGGTGCTCGCGGTGACTCCATGCGTCTCCTCCCGTGAGCCCAACACTGTGCATCCCCCGGCCGGAAGGTGACGGCCGCTCCCCTCCCCCACGTCCAGGAGGCGACGGAGGCCGGAGCATGGCTGCTCGCGCGGCCGGGTTGTCAGGATGCGCCTGGGGGCGCCGTCCCGGGCCAGGGTTCCCTTCCCTGGAGGCACGCGACCATGGCGACGCTCAACATCACCTATGACGGACACTCGGCGGACGTGCCGGTGGAGCTGGAGCGGCATATCAGCGACGCGGACGTGCGCCGCATCGCGGTGGAGCTGGTGCGCTCGGGCGGAGTGCCGGGCCTGCACCGCTTCCAGCTGGGGGCCGAAGCCTTCCAGCACTACGTCGTGGACCGCTTCCGGGGCGCGCACGGCGAGGAGCGCATCTACCTGCGTCCGAAGGTGCCCTTCGGGGCGTGCTGAGGACGGCCACCATGCGCATCGTCTTCTGTGGCGTGGGGGCCATCGGGTCCGCTGCGGCGCTGCTGTGCCGCAACCTGGACGCGACGCGGGTGTTCATCGACTTCGACCGCGTGGAGTCGAAGAACCTGCTGTCGCAGGCCTACGTGAAGCCGTCCGTCGGAAAGAACAAGGCGGAGGCGCTGAAGCTCCAGCTGCACAACCTGCACGGCGTGAAGGCGGAGTCCTTCGGCGTGCGCCTCACGCGCGACAACGTGGAGGCGCTGTGCAAGGGCGCGGACCTGCTGGTGGACGCCTTCGACAACCAGGACAGCCGCCAGTTGCTCAGCGACCACGCCCGGAAGACAGGCACGCCGTTGGTGCACGGCGCGGTGTCCGCGGACGGCACGTTCGGACTGGTGCGCTGGGATGAACGCTTCACGCCCGACGCCGAGGACACGCAAGGCCAGGCCACCTGCGAGGGCGGCGAGCACCTGCCCCTGCTGGGCCTGCTGGCCGCGACGCTCGCGCGGGCGGTGCAGGACTTCCTCAAGCACGGCGTGAAGCGGGACGCGTTCGTGAACCTGAACGCCGTCACCCCGGTCGCGGGTCAGGGCTGAGCCGCCGCGGTCAGCCCGCCCGCGCCAGGGCCTCCCGCTCCTCGTCGAAGCGCACGAGCGCCTGGACGATGTCCTCCTTCGAGTCCGTGAGGAGCAGGTGGCGCGCGTACTCGTGCCCCTGGTCCAGGTGCTCCAACAGCGGGTACACGGGCCGCGTCTGGGTCCAGAACTCGCGGCCCAGGAACAGCATGGGGCTGATGACGCCCACGGTGTTGTAGTGGTTCTGGCAGGCGTCCTGGAAGATCTCCTGCACGGTGCCCGCGCTGCCGGGTGAGTAGACGACGCCACCCCGGGCGATGGTGAGCAGGCCCTCCTCGCGCACGCTGTTGGCGAAGTACTTCGCGATGCGCGTGGCGAAGGGATTGGGCGGCTCGTGGCCGTAGAGCCAGGTGGGGATGCCCAGGCTGTCGCCCATCGCGGCCGCGTCGAGCATGGGCCACATGGCGCGCACCTCGAAGGCGCGCGCGAGCCAGTCCCGGTCCTTGTAGGACGGGGCCCGCGCCAGCACCGCGAGCGCCGCGTCCAGGTCTTCATCTGGCCGCGCGGCGAACCACGCGCCCAGGTGCGTGGCCTCCATGGCGCCCGGGCCGCCGCCGCTCACCAGGAAGAAGCCCAGGCGCGCCAGCGAACGGGCCAACTCCGCCACGGAGCGGTAGGCCTCCTGGCCGCGCAGCATGGAGTGGCCCCCCATGATGGCCACCACCCGGCGGGGCTTGCCCTGATCCATCAGCGCATCCTCCAGCGCGTCGCTGATGGCGTGGTCGTGTAGCCGCTGCGCCAGGGTCTCCAGGATGGAGGGAGGGTGCGCCCCACCGCGCGAGTTCCAGTGCGCGTAGATGCGCGCATCCAGCGTGTCCGCGTAGGTGTCCGGTCGGGTCGGGTCGAAGCCCGCGTACAGCTCCTCCGGCGTGTAGAGGCTGCCCCGGTACGGGCAATAGGGCAGCCCGGTGAACGGCGGGAAGACCATGGCGCCCCGCGCGAGGACCTGTTGCAGGGTCGCGGGCTCCAGGAGACAGCCCAGGAAGACGGTGCCGGTGAGGTCCGCCTTCAGCAGCGCGTCGCTCCACGCGCGCAGGTCCAGCCCCTGGAGGATGACGTTGGCGAGACTGCGGCCTTCGCGAAGGTGCTGCTCGAAGGCAGCCAGGGTCTCGAGTTCCGTCATGGGTGTCTCCGCGAGGTGCGTGTCAGGGACGGCATTATCGCCCCGTCATTCCTCCCCAGAAAGGAGGGATGCCCATTGCAGATCCGAAACACGCTGGACCCGAAGCGCCCCGCCACGAAGGTGACCTCTCTGGAGAACCTGGAGCTGGCCACCGCATCCTTCCGTGGCAGTGCGCCCGGGACCTGACGCTCGCACCCGCCACCCGGTGACCCGGGAGGCGTGACGAGGGCCGGGTTCCCGAAGGGGGACCCGGCCCTTGTCGTGTCCGGGTTCCGCCCTCGAAGGTTTCCCCAGACATCGGGATGTAGCTCAGCCTGGTTGAGAGCGTGCGCCTCGGGCGCGCAAGGTCGCTGGTTCGAATCCAGTCATCCCGACTTCAAACACAATCAAAGACACACCCCGCCGGGGTAGCCCAACTTGGTAGAGGCGCCGCGCTCAGAACGCGGAGGTTGCGGGTTCGAATCCCGCCTTCGGCACATCGTCAGGCTTGGCAATCCCAACGGGTTGCCAGGCCTTTTCTCATTCCGTCAACGAGTGAAGGTTTCCGACAGGGGATGACAGTCCTCCATGCTCTCTTCGGTGGGTACGACCGGGCTCTGCACACCACACCGAAGTGCAGTCAGGAGGCGAGCAATGGGCAACCGCTGGTGGGTGGTGCTGTGGCTGGGAGTCATTTCCATGCGAGGAGCCGCCACGGCTTCGCCCCACTCCGAGCCATCAGCCCCCAAGGAGCCGCCCCGCGCTTGGTCTTCACTTGTCTCCACAGCTCCGCACGCGCACTCGGCCTGAGCCCCCTCCTCTTCGCTACTTGCATACCGACAACCTCTCAACCGGGGGAACCCAGGGGGTTGCATTCACCGGTTGAGTGTGCCGCCTGTTCCCAGGTCTTGGGCGTCCTGACGAACAAGCAGTCATGTCCTCCGCAGGTGATTCCCTGGGGCACCACACCCAGCGCCTCGATGGCCGCCTTGTCCTTGGAGCCAGCGGTGTCCTCCGGGCCGCATCCCCCCACGGCCACGGCGACCAGCGAAACAAACAACAGCGAGCGCTTGAAAACAGGATGCTCAGGCATGGGCTCCCCCCCGCAGGCCCATCGAACCAGCCAGGAAATCAGGTTTCAACCAGCATGATTGGGAAGATTGCTTATTCAATCTGACAGCGCTTCAGGTCCTCCGGGAGACGAACGGGCAAACATTCACCACCGGGGATTGTCGTCGTCCGTATCGTCCCCCATCCCCGGAGTCCGGGGATGCGCGTGGTGCCCCTGTTGTCAATGACGCCCGACGTCGGGAGCGCCTCACGAAACGTAAAAAAGCTCCTCGCGCGCTGACGGAGCGGGGAGGCACGAAGGGCACCGTGTGGAGCCTCCCGGTGTCTTGACACCTCGGGAGCGCACCGGGTTTCTTCGTCCCATGCCCGTCACGCTCAAGAACCTCGCAGGCACGACCACGCTCACCAACGACTCGGTGGACAAGTGGCTCGGCAACGCTGGCTACCCGGTTCCGGAGCATCTCGACGCGAAGTGCATCGAACAGTTCTTGAGTTCGCGGAACAAGACCTACGGCTTCCTCCAGCAGCAGACGTTCTTGTCGGACATCGAAGGCTTCTATCAAGCCCGCCGGGGCATCAAGATCGCCCTGAAGAACCTGGATGGCTATGAGGCCAGCCTCGCGAATCACCGCGTGACGGACACGCTGGTGCTCCAGGTGCTCGACTACAAGTCCGGCAAGAAGCCGTCGGATGAAGTGATGGACTTCGTACGACAGCAGATTTCTGAGGTCTTGCGGGAGGAATGGACATACGTCAGGGAGTGCCGCGAGTCCCTGGAGGAGCAGTGGCGATGGCACCACACGGGCTCCGTGGACAAGGGCGCGCTCTCCCCCGTGGCAGTGAACAGGATCCTCAAACAGTTCTCCGACCAGACCACCGCCTACAAGGAACAGGTCCAGAAGGCCCAGGAGCAGGCCAAGAAGCCGAAGGGCAAGGGCGCCTCCGGTGGGGGACAAGCCGAGCCGCCGCCCGTGATGCCGAAGCCCCCGACGGAGAAGGACCGCGCCAAGTACGCCTACTACGATCCCATTCGCAACAGGCTCATGAGCCTGGGGTTCGTCGTTTCGCCGCCAGGCACCGCGCTCGGCGCGGTGTTCCCAGAGAAGGACTGGATCAAGGGCGTCGCGGGGGTTCGCTTCAATCAGGAGGTGAAGGCCTACACGGATGCGCTCGCCGCGCGCTACCACCTGATTGGCGACGACGAGACGTCACTGACACGTCTGCTGATGGCCCGGCATCCGCAATGGGCGGCCATGAAGGAGATGAAGTCCGCCTTCGTGTCCGCGGTGGGCTGCCTTTGCGTGTCCTGGACCCGGCACACGGTTGCGGGCAGGACCGTGCATGTTCCCATCCTGGGACTCTCCGGTGTCGTCCAGGAGGAGCCTGGCCCTTCCTACTTCCAGAAGTATTGCCGACACCTGGGTCTTCCCAACTGGCAGCCCGACCCCAGCATCCCCGCGTACGGGGAGACCTCTCTGGTGGCGGAGAAGTTCAAGACCGCGCAAGCGCTCATGAAGCGAGAGGAGGAAAGACTCAAGAAGCTCGTGCCCCAAAAAGCCCCGAAGGAAGCCCCGGAGGTCCAGGCGCTGCAGAGGCACCGGGCAAGCTGGAAGGTCTCTTCGGAGAAGCTCGAGCAGGAGAAGGCGGAGTTCCAGCAGCGCAAGAGCACAAGCGAGCTCGCGAACGAGCTGAACGTCAATTACGAGACGATGATCGAACGGACGAATCTCGTGGCGTTGGGTTATCGCGCGCGAACCCTGCTGCGGCTCCGAACGCCCGCGCGGCAGGCCCTGTTCAGCTACGTCTCGTTCCGCCAGGACAAGTCCCATGACGACCTGTCGGTCAAGACGCTCCAGGACGTCAAGCTGGGCGTGGACCTGTGGGTCTGCGGTTGGCACTCACTGAACTGCGCTGAACCGGCGGCGCTCATGACCGCCTCGTCGTACTTCGCGGAGGGCTGCGATGTGCTCGTCTGTTTCCCCTATGAGGGATTGAATGACGCGGGCACCGGGCGCAACCGCCCGAAGGAGACCTGCCCCTGGTGTGCCGCCGTGGAGCTTGGCTTCCGAAGCCTCAGCGAGAACAAGGGGAAGGTCCCCACGGGCCTCAGCACGGGAGCGTGGCTGACGCAGCTCACGCTGACGCTCCAGGATGAACCCGACGAGGTCCTGCCCGTAAACCGGGGCTTCGATGCCTTCCAGGACGACAACTCCATCATGACGGCGACGCGGATGACGCTCGCGGGAGACGACAAGGGGCTGGTGAAGAACAGCGACCTCGAGTCTCCCGCGTACAGCAGCGTGGTCATGACGAAGATTGGTCGCCTGCGCTCGATGTATCACCTGCTGGGACTGATTGATCGCGAAGTCGTGGCGCTGGATCGCCAGTTGTACCCGCACGCCGGATTCGGGGTGGTGTCCAAGTTCCTGAAGTAGGGGCCGCGTCAGGGAACGGCAGCAGGTGTGACTCCGAGCTTCCCAAGGACCTTCACGGCATTGGCGTTCCCGGCGTCCAGCGCGAGCGACTTCCTGTAGCTCTTGATGGCCGCTTCCTTCAGGCCCAGTTGGAGTTGGGCCTCGCCCAGGCCGCGGTGTCGACGCCCTTGAGCCGCATGAGCACATCCACCTGCGCGGACGGCATCTCGGGCTCGGGCTTGAACGCGCTCCAGGCATACTCCGCCGCCACGCTGGCGATGAGGCGGTCGAAGAGCAGGAAACCGTTATCGGAGTTGGCCATGACGACCACTCCGCTCCCCGTGTCACTGAAGGCCATGAACGCGGCCTGGAAGCCCTCGTCCGCGCCGCCGTGCCTGAAGCGTCCGGTGCCGGGCTCCACCTGGAAGCCCAGCCCGAACCGCTCCGACTGCTGCGTCAGCACCTGCTTCGTCATCGCCTGTGACAGCACGCGCCGGGACTTCCCTGCCTTCGCGCTGGACACCTCGAGGGCGACCCGCGCGAGGTCGGACGGCGTCGTCCACAGTCCGGTCGCGGCCATCTCCGGGTACACGTGCCAGCGCCCCGCCACGCTCTTCCCGCTGGCGTACGTCCCCGTGGCCGTCCTGGCGGCCAGGTCCGGAGGCAGCGGCTGCTCGTAGGAGCTGCGGGTCATGCCGAGCGGCGTCAGCACCGTCTCGCGCATGATTTGGGGGAACGGCTTCTGGAGCTGGTCCACCATCATCAACTGGACGATGGACGTGCCGCCGCCGCTGTAGCGTGTCTTCGTCCCGGGGACGAGGTCGACACGCACCGGGGCGGTGTTCGCGGGCGCCTCGCCCTCCAACAGTGACCTTCTGCTCCTTCGTGAAGTCGTTCTCAGGCAGCTTCCATGAGCGCAGCCTGTCGTTGATGTTCTCATCGAGCGACCCGTTGCCCGCTTCGACGAAGTGCAGCGCCGCGAGGGCCGCCACCGGCTTGCTAAGGTGCTGCTCCAGGCAGTGGGGCGCCCCACTGTTGAGGAGGGCTCTCGTGTCAAGCGCGCACGGGCGAAGCTCGAAGAGCAAGTACGGCTCGCGGCCTACCTTGATCACCCGAAGATCCTTCGCGTCCACGGGCCGCACAAAGGCGAAGGCGGTTGGTACGTCATCACCGACCATCCGTCGGGGAACAGCCTGAACGATGTGATTGCGGTCACATCTTCGTGGATTGGCGGGGCAGCGTGGAGGTCTCCGACTTCGGGCTCGCCCTTTCGGACCTGCCAAGCCGCGTGGCGTCCACCGTGCACCGCCCGCAGGGGGATGCGTTCTACTCCTCCCCGGAGACACTCTTGATGGGGCTCGCTGATGCGCGCTCGGACCTCTTCGCGCTCGGCAACGTCATGCTGGAGCTGGCGACAGGAAAGAACCTCCTCGACGCTCCGGACAGCTTGACCCAGGAGGTGAAAGACGCACTGTCGGACAGGCAGCTCGCGGTCTGCCGTCGCGCCATCAAGCGAGCCCGGTCGGCAGGAAGCCCTCCTGCTGTCGAGGACGCAATCTGGCGCGCGGCGACCTACACGCAGGCGGACCTGGACGCGCTGGTTGCCCCACTGCCGCAGGCGATGCGCGTCATGCTGACCCGCCTCCTT
Organism: Corallococcus sp. AB018; assembly: GCF_003986945.1. Lineage (NCBI taxonomy): Bacteria > Pseudomonadati > Myxococcota > Myxococcia > Myxococcales > Myxococcaceae > Corallococcus > Corallococcus sp. AB018. Next base: position 12,006 of record NZ_RAWR01000171.1, read on the forward strand.
CAACGGGCGCCCGCCAACCGCTACCAGTCTGCGCGCGAGTTCTTGCCGGACCTGTATTTCTGGCAGGGAGAAGAGAAGCTCTTTGGCCCCAAGGAAGCTGAAGCCGAGCTGAAGGGACTGATGCAGCAGACGGGCGAAGCGCTGGTCGAGCTGGGAATTCGCGCCCCGCGCGGCTCCACGACTCCCCAGGAGCAGATCAGCACGAACTAGAAGGTACTCAGGTGCCAGCCCTCACAGCCCGGAGGGCTGGCGCCATGTTGCACGTATGTCGCATGCCCCTGCGGAATTGCTTGGGATGGGGCGGGACGACAGGGCACGAGGCGGGATATCGAATCCGGGTCGCTCCGAGCGGTAGCGAGGTAAGGGCGCGATCCTGCTGGGAGTTTCGCACCGCCCGGCGCGGGTTCGAATCCCGCATTCGGCACATCATCACCCAAGGAGCATGGGCCTCCACACATGGCCCCTCCTTCACGCAGAGCGATGCGAGCCCGCATCGTCCGGCGGTCCGTGCCTGTCCTGCTCGATGCGGCGATAGAGGAAGTACGAGTAGAGCACGGGAATCACCACCGCGACGGTGACCGCCGCCAGCACGGGGACCGGACCACCGCCGAGAAGCCCCGAGACGAGGACGATGGCTCCCGCGAGGACGAAGAGCCTTCCTCCCAGGCGATGCGTGCGCAGCCAGACCTCGTCGCTCGCGAGCGTCCAGGGCGTCCGGACTCCACAGAAGAAGTTCTTCGTGAACTTCCCCATGTAGTTGCCCAGGACCACGAGGACCAGGCCCGCGGCCGCGGGAACCACGCGCGCCATCGGCACGGCCACGCCGATGCCCCCGAGCAGGACCAGGGCGTTGAGCAAGAACAGGAACGCGACCAACACCACCTGGATGCCCTCGAAGACGCCCTGGAATCGCTCCACGCGGTATCCCCTGGGCGAAATCAGCGGCACGGCCACCAGGACCAGGTACAGGGCAGCCATCAGCAGCGGCAGGACGAAGGGTCCCCAGGGCTTGGGCGTATACCCATCCACCACCCCCTGGGCATTCCAATGCGTGGGCATCCACTCCGGCAACTGGCCGTAGAGAATGACGGCCATCGCGAACGCCGCGACGACGAATCCCAGACTCAGCACATGGGCTCGGCTGATTCTCATGACCGCCCTCCGTTCCCCTTGTCGACCTTGAAAAGGTCAAGAAGGACCGCCGCTACGTCCTCGAACACGGTCGTATTGAGGGAGTAGACGATTTGCTGCCCACGACGCTCGCAGCGCACCAGGTCCGCGGCTTTGAGCACGTTGAAGTGATGCGATAGCGACCCCTTCGTGATGTCGAACGCCTCAGCGAGCTCTCCCGCTGACTTCGAGCCGCCCTGCAGGAGCTTGAGCACCTTGCGCCGGGTCGGATCTGAAATTGCCTTGAAGACCTCCTGCGTTCGCATCACGACCTTTTGACATTTTGAATAACTTCAAAATAACCACCAGGAAGGTCCTGTCAAGTGGAACGCATGGGGCACCGGGCCTTGGGGGGCATGCCGGGACGGCAACCCCGAGGGCCCTCCTGCGCTCCATGAGCCAACCGACTCATGGGTCGAGGCCAAGGACCGGCGAGACACTGAGGATGGTGGACGCATCACTGGGGCCCTTCATGCCGCTCCAAGGAGACATGCCCCCTCCCGTGGCGGACGACTACCGGGGGCCGTGGGCGCGGGATGCCCGGCGCCTGATGCCCCTGGGTGGGGCTTCACTCCAGTCTCGCGGCGATCTCGAACCACCCGTCGTCGATGACCTCGACGCCACCGCGGATCATCTCCGGCCCCGGCTGCTCCAACGTGAGCCCGCGCAATGTCTTCGCTCCGAGTCGCTCCCACTTCGCGCGCAGCGCGGGTCCTACCCCATGGAGGTCGTGCTCATTCATCGCCGTGCATCATCCTGAGAAACCTCTCATGAGAATAAAGGCAGACAGCTTCAGGAAAGAGCTGTTAAACTGCCGGCAGGTGTCCCCTGCGGTCATCCATTGACCGCAAGGGATTCCAGCTCCCCATCACAAGGCAATGCCTGCCACCGGCCTCCCCGCGCCATACGCCCGGGGTGTGCCATCTCACGTCTGGAGCACCACCGCTTGAAACGCCATACCCTGCAACTCATGTTGGGAGTGATTGCCCTGCTCCCCTGGACCCGTCAGGCCCACGCGGCGGACTGGGAAGACCTCATCGTCCCGGAGACGTTCCGTCAGGGGCACTACGACCCCGCGAATCCAACGGTCGCCCCCCGGGGCGTGTACGTCGCGCCGTATTCCATCAACACGGGGGAGACCCCCACCTTCTACATCCAGAGCCCGGAGTCCTTCCGGCTGCGCATCTACCGGCTGGGCTGGTACGGCGGCGCGGGCGCGCAGGTGGTCCACGACTCGGACACCGCCCCCGCGACGACCTACGGGCCCATCTCGCAGCCCCGTTGCGGCACGGAGACGCCCACCACCGCCCCCAACTACCTGGCGATCCGGCAGCAAGAGGTGGACTACGGCCTGGTGGAATGCGCGTGGAGCAACCCCGTGCAGCCCTCCGTGGGCACGCTCAGCTCGGGGGTGTACTTCGTGCGGATCACCCCGAAGGTGACCTCGCCCAAGGAGACGCTGGCGACGTTCGTGGTGCGCGACGACGCGTCCACGGACCGGCTGATCATCGTCAACCCGACGACGACGGAGGTCTACAACCCCTGGGGGGAGACGCTGCACACCAGCACCGTGGCCCAGCCCTGTGAGGGCTGGCCTTCGTGCCCCTGGCGCGGCATGTACGCCTACGAGCGGGCCACCAAGGTCTCCATGGCGCGGCCGTCGTGGAACGTCCCCACCCACTTCAAGACGGACGTCCCGCTGCTGCGCTACCTGGAGAAGAACGACCTGCCGTACACGGTGGCCACGGACTACGACGTCTCGCGCTTCTCCAGCCTGCTGACCTCCCGGCGCTCGGCCATCATCTCCGGTCACGGCGAGTACTGGGACATGACCACGCGCAACCGGCTGGAGTCCTTCGTCGCGGGGGGCGGCAACCTCGTCGCCATGGCGGGCAACACCGGCTATTGGCAGATCCGCTACGAGGCCTCCACCACGGGCAACCCGGGCCCCATCATCGTGGGCTACAAGGACAACGCCACCGACACGACGACCCCGTCGTCCACGTGCCGTCCTGGCGTCACCGTCCCCGCATCGAGGCCGGACTGCTCGGATCCGATGCTGTCCGTCACCCCCAGCCTGACGACCACCTGGTTCCGGGCGCCGCCGGTGCACAAGCCGGAGCAGGAGCTGCTGGGCGTGCAGTACCCCATCGACCCGGCCGGCAACACCTTCGAGCTGCCGCTCACCTTCTTCACGGACACCGTGGCGGCCCGCCCCAGCCTGGGCACCGGCATCACCGCGACGGGCAACACGCTCATCGGCTCGTACGTCTCCTCGCAGAACGTCTACGTGGGCAACCTGGGGTGGGAGGCGGACTCCATCCACCCCAACCAGCTGTTCCGGATCGACCCCACGGCGTGCGTGCTACCGCTGGGACAGGGGAAGTTCTCCGATGATCCGAAGTGGGCCCTGGACAACCCGACGCCCTTTGGCAACGAGTTCACCCACCTGGTCCTGTACCGCCCCAAGGCGACCAGCGGCCACGTCGTCGCTGGCATGAGCATGCTCTGGAGCTGGGGCCTGGATGACTGGGCGACGCTGCACCCCCTGGGCGGCCCCATCGTCTCCCGGGTGGACCCGCGGCTGCAGCAGTTCACCCGCAACCTGCTCGTCTCCAGCGACGGCGCCGGCTTCGGGACCGACTGTGACCGTGGCGTCGACTTCGACGTCTGGTTCGGAGATGCCTTCACGGACACGAAGGCGGATGGCAACACGGCCCCGTCCGGTGGCGACGGCAGCCCGGTGGAGATGATCGTCAAGGAGCGCGACTACCCGGGCCGCTGGGGGAGCGTGGCCCTGGAGAAGCAGGCGGGCTCCCTGAAGCTGGTGCCCACCTTCAAGGAGGTGGCGCGGCTGACGGACTGGGCGGTGGCCAGCAACGCCTACAACCTATTCCTGGCGGACGTGAACGGCGACGGCAAGAAGGACCTCATCGCGCAGAGCCGCGTCAACGGGACGTTCGACGTGGCCCTGAGCAACGGCGACCGCTTCGTCCCCGGCAGCACCTCCTGGCTCACGGGCTGGGCGGTGGGCAGCGCGTATGACGTCTTCGCCGCGGACCTCGACGCGGACGGCAAGGCGGACCTCGTGGCCAAGGAGCGCACCGCGCCGGGGACCTGGTACGTGGCCCTCAACACCGGGACGCAGTTCGTCCCCGCGTCGAGCAGCTGGCTGACGGGCTGGGCCGTGTCCAGCAGCGCGTACGACCTGTTCGTGGCGGACGTGAACGGCGACAACAAGGCGGACCTCGTGGCCAAGGAGCGCACCGGCTCCGGCCTCTGGTATGTCGCGCTCAACACCGGCAGCGGGTTCACGGCGCAGCCCGGCTCGCTCGCGGGCTTCGGGGTCCCCAGCGCGGACCATGACCTGTTCGTGGCGGACGTGAACGGCGACGGCAAGGCGGACCTCGTGGCCAAGGAGCACACCGGCACCCAGGCCTGGAAGGTGGCGCTCGGCACGGGCACGGGTTTCGTGCCCCAGACGTCCGCGTGGCTGACGAGCTGGGCGACGAGCAGCAGCGCGTACCGCCTCTTCGTCGCGGACATGGATGGGGACGGAAAGGCGGACCTGGTGGCCCGGGAGCGCACCTCCCCGGGCGCATGGTACGTCGCCCCCAGCTCTGGCAGCGCCTTCGTTCCGCAGACCGCGCGGCTCGACGCACGCTGAGCGGTCCATGGGAGCCGGGGCCCCGCGCACGCGCGAGGCCCCGGAAGCCCCGGCCCGGCGCTTCGACATACATGGGGCCCGCTTGAGCAGATGCGAGCGGGACGAGCGGAGGCAAGGAGGACCCATCGTCGGCCCAGGCGCGGGCGGAGCCCAATGGGAGGCTCGTCCTGCACAAGCTGCCGGACAACTGGGTCCTGAACAATGGCAAGGCAGCCATGAGCGGCCCGGGCAACGTCAACGTGCAGGCCAACAAGGCTGCCTTCGAAGCCCAGCAGCGCACCTTCCACGAGAAGAACGACGCCATCAACCAGGCCATCGCGGCGACCTACGCGCAGGCCAACGCCGCGTCGGACCACATGCACCACCGCTTCGTGAACTCCCTCAAGGACGAGGAGACGGTGCGCAATCCGGGCGACGGTCAGCGCTACCAGGTGCAAACGGGCGCGAACCCGTACTGGATGAACAGCCACGGCCAGTACGTGCCTTCAAACGACCCGAACTACGACCCGAACCGCGATCCCCGCCTCAACCACCAGACGTGGAAGAAGACGGACATCGAAGACTGAGGGACAGGCCACCCTGCATGTCAGCCCTTTCCAGAATGATTCCCGGCGACACCCGCTGAATCCTTCTGGAGGCGCACATGTATCGATGGTTGCTGTTCGCGGCGCTCACCGTCACCACGACGGCGGGCGCGAAGCCCAACACCCCGCTGTACGCCACCGGCGCCGGTCCTGGCGGTGGGCCGGCGGTGAAGACGTTCGACCCCAACTCCAACACCAACTGGGTGTCCTTCTACGCCTACGAACCGTCCATGAGCGTGGGCGTGGAGATGGCGACGGGCCGGGTGACCACGAACTGGCGCCCGGACGCCGTCACCGGCACCAGCGAGGGCGGAGGGCCCCTGGTCCGCGTGTTCGACGTCAACACGGGCAGCGTGCTGCGGGAGTTCTTCGCCTACGACTCGAACTTCCGGGGCGGCGTCTTCGTCACCACCGGCGACGTGGACGGCGACGGCTTCGATGAAATCATCACCGCGCCGGGACGGGGCATGGGCCCGCTGGTCCGCGTGTGGAAGGCGGTGGGCACGCCCACGCTCATCAACGAGTTCTGGGCCTATGACCCCGGCTTCACCGGAGGCGTGCGGCTGGGCGCGGGCGATGTCACGCGTGACAACGTCTCGGAGATTGTCACCATCCCGGGCCCGGGCGGCGGTCCCCACGTGCGTGTCTTCAACCGCTGGGGCGGAGAGGTGTATGGCTACATGGCCCCGGTGCCCCGCAAGCCCTGGGACAATCAGTACTACACGAACGGCTACCGCGTGGCGGTGGGCAGCGACCCGTGGGGGACGCCGGAGCTCTATGTGTCCGGCAGCGAGTGGCGCTTCTTCACCCACTACCAGCGCAGCGATGACTGCTCCATCCCGCCCATCTTCGTGACGCCCAACTTCGTGCGGAAGGCCTACTGGGTCCTGACGCCCTATGCGCACGTCATGCGCATTCCGGACGGCGCCACGCTGGCCCACTTCGGCACGGAGGCGCTCAACGCCGGCTTCCTGGGACAGGAGGTGTCCTACGCGGACTACAAGAACCTCTGCGAGCCCAACGGTGGCGTGTCCTGCAACGTCTTCCAATACCCGTACCCGTACGGCGGCAGCGATCCCGACTATTCGCCCCAGGTCGCCACGCTCCAGCAGCCCGGCGCCGGCCCGCGCCTGCTCACCGGCAGTCCCCAGCTGAAGCTGGGGAACGGGGTGGCGGGCTGCTACTACGACACGATGTTCCAGCCCGGCACCCTCAAGCTCTACGAGCGGTGGGGCGCGGCGCTCTGGTCGTTCCAGCCCTACGGCGCGTTCTACGGCGGCGTGAAGCCCGCCGCGAACAACGACTGACGTCCGCCGTCGGTCCAGGCGCGACAGGCCCCGCCCGGGACGCTTCCGGGGCGGCTATAGCTCCAGCTTGCAGGTGGCGCTGCAGCCGTCACGGCTGACGGTGTTCCCGTCGTCGCATTGCTCGTCCTGGTTGAATTGCACGACCCCGTCGCCACAGCGGATGCCGAGCAGGCAGCCCGGGGCGCATTGCCCGTAGCCCCCCGGGTTCGAGCCGTCGTCGCACTCCGCACCCTCGTCCAGCCTGCCATTGCCGCAGGCGGAGATGCACACCCTGGACTGGTTGGCCGGCAGGAACGAGGAGAGTTGCAGCTTGTAGCTCGAGCCCGTGGTGAAGCGTTCCGCCTGGAACACGGCGACCTCATAGATACCGTCTGGCTGGAGGCCCAACGCGGACGCACGGCCCGCGAGGTCCACGGTCGAGGTCATGCTGGTGTGAACTCCTCCCAGGTCGATGGCGAGCTTCCCGTTGATGAAGACCCAGACGTCATCGTCTCCCGTGAAGACGAGTTGCCCCTGGCCCGTGTACACGAACCAGAAACGCGTCTCGCTGGTGAAGCTGGTGTTGTGCGGTGCTCCCGTGCTGTCCGGACGCGTCGTCTCCTGCCCCTCGGCCACCCAGCCCTTGCCGTCGAGCGGGAAGAAGGTCGTGTCCTCGAACAGATAGGAGAGGGCGTTGGGAGAAGAGGTCCGCGACAGGGGCAGCGTGGAAACGACGGGCAGGTTGACGTTGCTCACGTCGCGAAACCATTGGTCGAAGGACACCACTCCATGCGTCGTGGCGGAGAACACACCTGCCTTGGCATAGACGGGCTTGCCGGCCGGGCCCAGGATGGCCTGGACGATGCCCGTCTCCTGCCCGTTCGCGTTCTGGAAGTCGACGTGGCCATTGGGCAGGTCATTCCCCCGGAAGTCGCGGTAGACGATGGGGAGACTCAACGTGGACAAGGGCTCTGAAAGGACGCAGACGAAGCCCTCCTCGATTTGACAGGTCGAGGAGCAGCCGTCGAAGTCGCGCAGGTTGCCGTCGTCGCACGCCTCTCCGGCCGTGAGGATGCCGTCGCCACAGACGGCCTCACAAACTGTGAGGCCCGTATGCTGGTGTCAAAGGGTTGCTGGCTTTTGTTTGTCTCGAAACCCAAGCGCTCCCATACTGCGAGTCACACACACCCAGGACCTCTCGGATGCCTGACTTGAAGAACGTCATTCTTTGCCTGAGCGTGCTCCTCCTCGTGGGGTGTGCCAGCGGCCGCGACACCACGCCTTCGAATGCGGACCACCGGCTGCTGACGCTCGCGACGGACGGCGAGCCGACCGCGACGGTGGCCCTCAACCTGCGGCTGCTGAAGACCGCGAACGCGGATCCAACCTGGAAGGACGCGGTCGAGTCCGCGGAGCAGCACCTGCTGAAGCTGGGGAACGTCCCGCCCCGGCACCGGGCCCTCGTCCTGGACACGTTCTCGTCGTTCGCCGCGGGATTGATGGAGACCCCTGGCGGAACGGTGCCCTTCCGCGTGTTCGCCTCCCATGGCCCGGAGGACGCGGCGCTGGAGGTCCTCCAGACGGCGCGGCTCATTGAAGCCACGAAGGAAGGCGACTACGTCCTCATCGACCCGGAGACGTGTCAGCGCCAGGGCCCTCTTCGGCTGCTCAAGACGAAGCAGCTCCTCGCGTTCGTGCCTCCGGCGCTCGCGGCGGACGTGTCGGCACGGCTCGCCCGGGAGCCCAGCCAGAAGATGGAGCCGCTGTTCATCGCCCAGGCGGGCGTCGAGGTGGGCCCGGTCCTGGAGCCGTTCGTCCCAGGGCTCCTGATGCTGGCCATCCAGCAGTTCCAGGCGACGGATGCCGCCCGGCGGATCTCCTTCGCCGCCCGAGCGGACGCGAGCGGCGCCATCCGGGCGGACGTGGAGTTCGCCGGGCCCCACCCCGAACGCATCCAGGCGCTCTGGGAGCGAGTGACCACCAGCGAGTCAGCGCTGCGGACCGTGGTGGCCTCCTCCACGAAGCTCCAGGCCGGCAAGGACGTCCTGCGCATCACCTTCGACGTGAACGCCCTGCGCGCGCAGTCCGCCATGCTCCGGCGGGCCTTCTCTCCCTTCAGCGACGAGCCTCTGCCCTCGGAGAACCTGGAGGACCTCCGCGAGGGCGCGGTGATTTCGCCCGAGAACGTGGTGTCCTACCCGGAGACGCTGACGCCCGAGTCCTTCCTCGCCCTCTCCGGTGACGACTGCAGCCCCTGGAAGGGTGATGCCTTGGACGAGACGAAGAAGCTGCGCCTCGCGTTCACGTCCCTGCGCGCCTCGTTCATCACTCCCGAGGCCGACCACCTCCAACTGACCGCCCGTGTCTGCCAGCCCCGCGACTACGTTCCGGTCCTCGCGCGACGCAAGCTGATGGAGCTGCGCGTCCAGCAACCGGAGCTCCACCGCCCCCTGTGTGGCCCGCTGGCCGCGAGCCCGGACGGGATGAAGGTCGGGGAGGACTTCTCGGGTGAGAACGCCTCTCGCGGGCAGGTGGCGTCCCACCACGTCCAGTTCGCGCTCAAGCCCGGCGTGGACGCCCAGACGCTGCCGGCCATCACAGGGTCGGTCACCGTTCATGTGCCAGCGCGGATCCGGAGCATCCGCCTGCCCTTCGCCGCGCCCTTTGCCCGGGCGGAGCAGACCTTCCCCGACGGGAAGCTGTTCGTGGAGGGACTGCGCATCCACCTGGGCACCCTGACCTTCCAACTGGGGAGCGAGGGCACGCCGCCGACGGTGCTGGCGGTGCGGGCCCTGAACGCGGAGGGGAAGTACCTCAGGACCGAGGCACGCCCGGGCCTCACCATGGTCCTGTCGCTCCCCCTCTTCGGCGTGCTGTCTCCCGACGCGCCACTGTTCACCGTGGAAGGAAGGCCCGCGCAGATAGAGCTCGTCCTGGTGGACGCGACCACGCCGTACACCCGGCCCTTCACGCTCACGCCGCCCTTCCCCTCCGGGAACGCCGCGGCCAGGGACGCCGAGGCGCTTCCGCTCGCGATGATCGATCAAACCCTGTTCGAGCAGCACCTCATGTCCCCGGAGTCGGTCGCGAGGAGGACCGCGTCGTTCAGTGGCGCCGTGAAGAAGGACGCGCTCCCCGCGGCGCTCCCGCCGAACGCCCCTGCCTCGCCCTTCCACGCCTGGCTGGTGACCGACGGTGTCTTCCGCGGAGACGTCGAGTTCTCCTGGCCGGACGACGTGCAGAAGTCCTTCGCGCAGGCGGATCCCCCCGTCACGCTGGAGCTGCTCGAAGCGGACTTCGCGGACGGGACGCGCCTGCGCGCGGCGGACATCGAGGCGGTGGATGAGGAGGACCAGTACGTCTGGCACAACGGCTATGGCCAGCAGCTCAAATGGAGCACCACGTTCTCGCCCGGGCGGAGCTGGAGCTTCACGCACAGGGGCTACATCCCCCACCAGCTCGAGCGGGTCCCCCTGACGAGGCTCAAGGGGCAGCTCTCCTTCGCCCTGCCGGAGAAGTGGGTCGCGTCATCCCCCACGGCCCTGAGCCTGCATACAGAGGCCCGGCTGGAAGGGGGCCGCTTCAAGGTCGAGATCATCGAGCCGGGCCGCATCCGCATCCAGAGTCACGACACGGGCCAGGAGGGTTTCTCCGCGGTATTCGACGACGCCAAGAACCGCCCGGTTGACTCGGTCCTGACGAAGCGGACGGACTTCGATGACGCGACCTTCATGCTCGACTTCGAGACCCGTCAGCCCGCGCACCGCTGGCGGATGATCCAATCCCAGGGCACCCCCAAGACATACGCCTATCCGTTCGAAATCCTCGCCCAGGCGCCCGTGGCCCCCACCGCGCCCAAGCCCGTCCCCGCCCGGAAGGCCGGGCCCACGCGGAAGGCCAGCCCCACCCGGAAGAAGTGAGCGGGGCCGGAACGGACGAAGGCCCTACTTCGCCGCAACCTGACGGCTCGGAGGCTGGGCCACCGGGCGCTGAGGCAGGGCCTTCGCGGACGCCTGTGCGTTGACCACGGCGTCCGCGGTGGGCGCCACGCTGGTGTCCTGGAGCGGATTGCCCTGGCTGTCCGTGTAGACGCCATCCGCGAAGGGGCCCACGTAGAGCTGGGGCGTGGCGGGCAGCGCCTGGGTGAGCACGGTGAGGTAGTTGTCCATCTCGTGCCGGATGGTCGCCTCCTGCGTGCTGGTGTCTCCCAGCGTGTTGTAGAAGAGCACATCGAACTCCACACCGACCTGCGTGTAGTTGGGCGCCAGCCACGACGGCGGCAGCGTGGGCACCACGTCGTACTGATTGACCACGCGCACCGTCGCCGGACTCGTGACGTATCGGGCGTAGGCCGTCCCCCATGAATCCGCGAGCCCGGCCTTCGGCGCCGCGAACGTGACGGTCGTCACGCTCAGCGACGGCTGGCTCACCGCCAGGTCCAACGCCAGCAACTCCGCCAGGCCTCCGCCCAGGCTGTGGCCCGTCACGTAGAGCGTCTGGATGTTGTTCGCCTTCAGCCACGAGAACACCTGCGCCTGCATCGACTGGGGCACGGAGGTGCTCGTGCCGGTGTAGATGCCCCAGAACCCGCCGTGCACCTGAGGCACCGGAGACAGGGACACCCCGGAGTACGGCGCGAAGGACGTGGTGGAGTACTGCTCGTCCGCGCTCGTGTCCGCCGACGTCACGGTCCCGCGCAGCGCCAGCATCGCCGTGGTCGAATCCGCGTTGGAGGTGAACCACAGGCCGAACGCCTCCGCGACGCCTCCCTTCTGCGGCACCCACGCAGTGAGGCTGTCCGCCTGCGTCCAGCCCGAGGGCACGGAGAAGTCCTTGCCATTGAAGGCGGCGTAGGCCGCGACCACGCCCTGCCCCATGCCCAGCACCTGGGTCGCGTCCAGCACGGGCTCGGGCGGCGTGGCCTGCGGGCTCGGCTGCGGACGGACGGCGGCAACGGTCGAGGTCGTCATGTTCGGCTCCAGGAAGGTGTGGCGGGTGGAACGGGGCGACGCCTGTCGCCATCCGTTGCCAGGCACCGATTGCAGCGCCCATGCCGCACGCGGCGTCCCCTGGAGGCCCTCGCGGCGAGGGGGTTCACGCGCGCCTTCGACGCGTCGGTCGACGCGACGCCCGACGCAAGGCCGCCCCTGGTGACTGGAAACATCAACGCCTGACGGCAGTCACCAGGCGCAAGCCCATGGACCGGGGCCGTGCCTCATGCGCTCCCAGCAAGATCAACGACTTGCGCGTGCACTGAGGGGTCCGGGGCGTTGGCATGCCCGCTGCTATGGGTGTCCTCGTCGCTGAAAGCAACACGCACTCCCCTTCCAGAAAAGAGACACGTCATGGCCATCCGCTCCGCTGGTCGCTCCACCCCCTCCATCCCGTCCACCGCCTCCAAGCCCACCAC
>NZ_RAWR01000172.1:0-24025 GCF_003986945.1 Corallococcus sp. AB018
CGCCAGGACTTCGACGCCCCCGACCCGCGCCGCGTGGAGGGGGTGGAGCCGGTGGTGGAGGCCTCCTCCGGCCGCATCGACGCGGAGGACCTGCGCCTGGCCATCCAGTCCGTGACTCCGCTCGTGCAGCAATGTTTCCAGGACGCCGCACAACGCAACCGGGGCACACACGAAGTGAAGCTGCGCTTCACCGTGGAGGGCGAGGGCTCCGAGGGGAAGATGAACCGGGGCGAACTCGTCTCCAGCACCATCCCGGACCCCATGGTGCAGGCGTGCGTGCTGGATTCGCTCCTGGACGCGCGCTTCCCGGCACCCCACCTGGGAGGATCCGCGACCGTGCTCCAACCATTCCGGTTCACCGTGCCTGGGGACGCTGGCCCGTGAGGTCGGGTTGCGCGTAAGGTTCAGGCCCCTTTCGCCCCTCGCGCATGCCCGTCACCGTCGAACAGCTCGAGCCTTCCCACTCGGACGCCCTGCGCGCGCTCCTGGCGAAGGATCCCGTCCACAACCTCTACCTGCTGGGGTTGCTGGAGGAGTTCGGCATCGCGGCGCCGGAGCGCCAGGCGGCCTTCTCCTTCCACGGCCGCTTCGACAGCGGCGTCCTCACCGCGGCCGTCTTCGTGGGCGGCGATGGCGGGCTGGTGGTGCCCAGCGCCAGCGACGCCAGCGCCACGGGCGTCATCGCGGACGCGCTCGCCGCCAGCCTCAAGCTGCGCGCCACCGTGGGGGACAAGTCCTCCGTGGACGCGCTGGTGCGCAGCCTCTGTGAAGGCAAGCCGCGCCTGTCCCGCACCCAGAAGCTGTTCAGCGTCTCCGCGGACGACCTGGGCCCCTTCACCAACCCCACCCTGCGCCTGGCCCGCGAAGAGGACGTGCCCCGCCTGCTGCCCCTGGCCCAGGGCTACGTGCGCGAGATTCTCGAGCGGGACCCGCTGTCGGAAGACCCCGCCCACTACGAGGCCCGCGTCCTCCAGCGCGTCCGCCAGCGCCGCACCTACGTGCTGGAGGAGGGCAGCGAGCTCGTGTTCAAGGTGGACATCGGCTGCCGCTCGCAGTTCGGCGCGGAGCTGGAGGGCATGTACACGCCCCCGTCCCGCCGCCGTCAGGGCCACGCCACGCTGTGCCTGGGGCAGATTTCCCGGCACCTGCTGTCCTCGCTGCCCCGGCTCGCCATGCGCATCGACGAGCGCGACGAGAGCACCGCCCGCATCGCGCGCAAGGTGGGCTACCACGCCGGCCGCACCCAGCGGCTCGTGCTGGTGGAGTAAATGGAATGAGCAGCCGCCCCACGCCCTCCCGCCGTCCCCTCTCCGGAGCGGGCCCCGTCATCCTCCACGCGCCCACCGACCCGGGCTGGCTGCCGCTGGCGCTCGCCCACTTCGACGCGGTGCTGGTGGACCACGCCCACTGCGAGAAGAAGGCCGCCGCCAACGCGCTGTCCATGCTCCAGGCCTACCCGGACCTGCCGGGCCTGCCGTCGCAGATGGCGCGCCTGGCCCGTGAAGAAAGCGCCCACCTGGCGCGAGTGCTGGACCTGATGGCCGCGCGCGGCCTCACGCTCACCAAGGACGCCGGGGACCCGTACGCGCAGGGCCTCCAGAAGCACGTGCGCACGCCCGCCCTGGAGCGGCGCGTGGACCGCCTGCTCGTCGCCGCCATCATCGAAGCGCGCTCGTGTGAGCGGCTGTCCCTGCTCGCGGAGGGGCTCACCGACCCGGCGCTCGCCCGCTTCTACGGAGAGCTGGCCCAGTCCGAGGACGGGCACCAGTCCCTCTTCCACCGCCTGGCCGTCACCGCGTCCAACGGGGACGAAGCCGCCGTGGACGCACGCCTGCAGCACCTGCTCGCGCAGGAGTCACAAGTTCTCGCGAGCGTGGGACTGCGCGCCGCCATCCACTGAAAAGGCGCTTCACTCGCCTACGCGTGGAAGGGCCACACCACGGGCACGGCGAAGACGAGGAACACCACCAGCACCGCGGTCAGCGGCGTGCCCAGCCGGAAGAAGTCGGTGAACCGGTAGTGCCCGGGCCCGTAGACGAGCACGCAGCTGGGCTCCAGCGGGGTGATGAAGGAACAGCTGGCCGCCAGCGTGACGCCCATGGCGAAGGGGCGCACGTCCACGCCCAGCTGCGTCGCCGCGTTGAGCGCCACCGGCAGCACCACCAGCGCCGCGGCCTGGTTGCTCATGGGCGCCGACAGCACGATGGTCAGCACCATCAACAGCGCCAGCACCCCGCGGGGCCCGCCGTACGCGCCCAGCCGGGCCACGTGGTCGCCGACGAACTTCCCCGCGCCGCTCACCTCCATGGCCAGCCCCAGCGCCATCATCGCGCCGATGAGCAGCACCACCCGCCAGTCCACGCGGAACGCGGTGCGCGCGTCCACGCACCCGGTGGCGATCATCAGCAGCATGCCGGTGAGCCCCGCCAGCGACAGCGGCACCTGGCCCAGGGAGCCCGCCGCCAACGAGCCCAGGAAGATGACCACCGCGAGCAGCGCCTTTGCGTAGCGCGGCGGCTCGTACTCGTGCCCCTCCAGCACCATCAGCGTATGGCCCGGCTCCAGCTCCGCCATCTTCTGACGCGGACCGCGCAAGAGCAGCACGTCCCCCACGGACAGGGGCAGCGTGGACAGCGAGTGCTCATCCCACGCGCGCCCCAGGAGCTGCAGCTTGGTGAGCCGCTGGATGGCGGGCCGGCGGTGCAGCCCCAGCGCCAGGAGCCCGAAGCGCTCCACGAACAGCGTCTCCCGCAGGCTGCGCCCCACCAGAGGACTGTCGGGCGGCACGCTCGCCTCCACGAGCATCGACTCCGGCCCCTCCAGCTCCGCGTCCGACAGCCGCACGTCCGGCCGCAGCGCGAGGCCCCGGAGGTCCTTCACCCGCAGGATGTCCTCGCGCTTGCCCTCCACCAGCAGCCGCTCCTGGCCCGTCAGCACGTAGGATGGCTTCGCGTTGAGCGTCTCGCCATCGAGCACCACGCCAATCACGCGCAGTCCCAGCCCTTTCGTGAGCTCCGCCAGGGGCTGGCCCACGTAGCGCGAGTCTCCGGGCACCACCGCCTCCGTGAGGTAGTCGCGCAGCGCGAAGCCCTCCGTGCCCGGCTTGCCCTCGCGCGCGGGCAGCAGCCACCGCCCCAGCAGCACCACCACGGCGATGCCTATCAGCACCACCGGCAGCCCCACCGGCGCCAGCTCCGTCACGCCAATGGGCGCCATCCCCTGCCGCTTCAGCGCCGCGGACACCACCAGGTTCGTGGACGTGCCGAAGAGCAGCACCGTACCGCCCAGCATGGACGCGTACGCCAGCGGCAGCAGCACCTTGCTGCGCGGCACCTTCGCCCGCTGCGCGGCGCCAATGGCCACCGGCAGGAAGGCCGCCGTCGTCACCGTGTTGGAGATGAACGAGGAGAACACCGCCACCACGCCCATCATCGCCAGCACGAACACCTGGTGGCCGAAGCGCGCGAAGAACGCCATCCGCTGCCCCACCATCTGCACCACGCCCGTGGCGGCGAGCCCCTGCGTCATCGCCAGCAGGGTGAAGATGAAGATGACGGTGTCGTTGCTGAAGCCCTCGAACGCCTGCGCCGGCGTCAGCACGCCGGAGAGCGCCAGGAGGCAGACCACCACCAGCGAGGTGAACTCGATGGGGATGGAGTCAATGGAAAACAGGACCAACGCGACAACAATGACGGCCAGGACGAGAGCGATGGACATGGAGGAGGCGTGCGCACCCTCAACCTGGGCACGGCGCGCTGCGCTGCCAGCGTGTGCCGCACCGCGCCGTTTACTGATGAGCGACCGGACGCTGATAAGTGGAATTAGGCCAGAGCGGTCGAAAGTCCGGTTGACTGCCGGACGTCAGTTGCTTTTGGGGCCTGGGTCCAGAAGGTTTGGTGTTCCTTCCGCTGTAGGGTTTCGCCCCCTCGCGAAGTCGCGAAACGCGGGAGACCCGACCCATGAAACACCCCGAGGAAACCTCCATGGCTTCGACGCAAGCGGCCGCCGCCACCGAGCAGGCGCCCACGAAGAACCCCACGCTGTTGGCCTGGGTGGCCAAGATGGCCGCGATGACCCAGCCGGACCGCATCGTCTGGTGCGACGGCTCCGAGGCTGAGAAGCAGCGCCTCACCGAGCAGGCGGTGAAGGACGGCACGCTCATCCCGCTCAACCCGCAGAAGCGCCCCGGCTGCTACCTGCACCGCTCCAACCCCAACGACGTGGCGCGCGTCGAGCACCTCACGTTCATCTGCACGCCCAACAAGACGGACGCGGGCCCCACCAACAACTGGATGGAGCCGGACGAGGCCTACACGAAGCTGGGCCTGCTGTTCGAAGGCTGCATGAAGGGCCGCACCATGTACGTGGTGCCCTACGCCATGGGCCCGCTGGGCAGCCCCTCCACGAAGATTGGCGTGGAGCTGACGGACAGCGACTACGTGGTCCTCAACATGCGGATCATGACCCGCATGGGGAAGGCCGCGCTGGACATGCTGGGCGACAGCGACGACTTCAACCGCGGCCTGCACTCCACGGGTGACGTGAACCCGGACCGCCGCTACATCTGCCACTTCCCCCAGGACAACACCATCTGGAGCTTCGGCTCTGGATATGGCGGCAACGTGCTGCTCGGGAAGAAGTGTCTCGCGCTGCGCATCGGCAGCTACCTGGGCCGCGAGGAGGGCTGGCTGGCCGAGCACATGCTCATCCTGGGCGTCACCAGCCCCAAGGGTGAGACGACCTACGTCGCCGCCGCCTTCCCGTCCGCGTGCGGCAAGACGAACTTCGCCATGATGATCCCGCCCAAGGAGTACGCGGGCTGGAAGATTGAAACCGTCGGCGACGACATCGCGTGGATGCGCCCCGGTCCGGATGGCCGCCTGTACGCCATCAACCCGGAGGCCGGCTACTTCGGCGTGGTGCCCGGCACCAACAACAAGACCAACCCCAACGCCATGGAGACCATCTCCAAGGACACGCTCTTCACCAACGTGGCGCTCACGCCGGATGGTGACGTGTGGTGGGAGGGCAAGGACGGCGAGGTCCCCGAGGAGCTCATCGACTGGCAGGGCCGCCCCTGGAAGAAGGGCAGCGCGGAGAAGGCGGCGCACCCGAACAGCCGCTTCACCGCGCCCATGAGCAACAACCCGGTGCTGAGCGCCAAGGCGAACGACCCCATGGGCGTTCCCATCAGCGCCATCATCTTCGGCGGCCGCCGCTCCAACACGATTCCGCTGGTCATCCAGGCCTTCAACTGGACCCACGGCGTGTTCCTGGGCGCCACCATGGGCTCGGAGACGACGGCGGCGGCCACCGGCAAGGTGGGCGTCGTGCGCCGCGACCCCATGGCCATGCTGCCCTTCTGCGGCTACCACATGGGCGACTACCTCCAGCACTGGCTGGACATGCAGAAGTCCATCCCGCAGCTGCCGAAGATCTTCCAGGTGAACTGGTTCCGCCAGGACAAGAACGGCAAGTTCATCTGGCCGGGCTTCGGGGACAACATGCGCGTCCTCGAGTGGATCGTGAACCGCGTCCAGGGCCGCGTCCCCACGCAGGAGACGCTGCTGGGCTGGGTGCCGCGCCAGGACCAGGGCCTGAACCTGAACGGCCTGGACCTGTCCGCGGAGGCCGTCCAGGAGGCCACCTCCATCAAGGAGGACGAGTGGAAGTCCGAGCTCAAGAGCCAGGAGGTCTTCTTCGAGCAGCTGGGCACCAAGGCCCCCGAGGCCCTGATGCTCCAGCGCAAGCTGCTCATCGCGCGCCTGGACGGCTGATCGCCGCCTGACGCCTGAGAAGGCCCGTCCGGGGCTGCTTCCTCTCCTGGTGCTACAGGGGTGGGGGTGGCCCCGGCGCTTTTTCAAGGGGCCAGTGCTTCGACGGCCGGATTGTTCGGCGCTAGGCTCACCGCCCCATGAGACTGGTTTTCGTGTTGTCGCTGGCGCTGGCGCTGGCACCGGGGTCCGCCCTGGCGCAGCGGGGTGGCTCCAAGGTCAACGTGCAGGCGCTGTTGAAGGAGGGCAAACGCCTCTACGACGCGGGCAAGTACCGCGAGGCGGCGGAGGCGCTGAAGCAGGCCAACGAGGCGCAGCCGCACCCGCGGCTCGTCTACAACATCGCCGTGGCGCTGGAGTACGCGGGCGAGCCTCGCGAGGCGATGACCTTCTACCGGCAGTACGTCACGTCCTCCAGCGAGGACACCGACCCGGCCCTGCTGAAGAACAGCAACCGCGCCATCGACCGGCTGCGCGTGCAGCTGGACCGCGAGGACCAGGCGCAGGCGACGGCGGACGCGGACCGCAAGCGCCTGGAGGCGGAGGCCGATGCCGCGCGGCAACAGGCGGAAGCCGAGCAGGCCGCGGCCCGGCGCGCGGAGGACGAGAGCGAGCGCCAGAAGCAGGCGGAGCTGAACCGGGCCATCAAGTCCTACCGCAACCAGCGCATCGCGGCGTTCGCCACGGGCGGCGTGGCGGTGCTGGGCGTGGGCGCGGGCGTGCTCTTCGGACTGCAGGCGCGCGACCAGCGCGAGCAGTTCGACAGCGCCAAGACGCTCGATGAGAAGGAGCGTCTGTCGGACAGCACCAAGAGCAAGGCGCTGCTGGCGGACATCGGCTTCGGCGTGGGGCTCGCGGGAGCCATCACCGCCATCATCCTGTATCCCAAAGAAGGCCCTCCCGCGCAGGGCGAGGTCCGCGTGACGTTCGCGCCGCGCGGTGCTGGCATTGGCATGGAGGGGCGTTTCTGATGCGCGCGCTGGGAATGATGACGTTGGGCATGGCGCTGCTGTCGTCCGGGTGCAGCTTCACCACGGCGGGCGGCCTGTCCGAATGCACGACGAGCAGCGACTGCGGCAGCAACAGCGTCTGCACGTCCGGGTTCTGTCTGCCGCAGCCCGCGGGATGCGACCAGGTGGTGGGCGCCACGTCCGCGGCGAACCCCATCGTGCTGGGCGCGCTCCTGCCGCTCACCAACGCGAGCGGCAACGCGGAGATTGAGCAGCAGCGCTTCAACGGGCTGAAGCTGGCGCTCAACGAGGTGAACTCGCTGGAGGGCGTGGGCGGCCGGCAGTTCGTCATGTACGTCTGCGACACGAAGGCGGACGTGGAGAACGCGAAGACGCAGGCCACCTGGCTGGTGAACGACAAGCAGGTGGTGGCGGTGTTCAGCGCGGGCAGCGCGCAGACCACCGGCGTCAGCACCATCACCATCAAGAAGAACGTGCTGCTGATGAGCCACACCGCCACCAGCGCGACCTTCACCGAGCTGGACGACAAGAACGGCGGTCCGGTGGGCCTGGTGTGGCGCACCACCCCGTCGGACGCGCTCCAGGGCCGCGTCATCGCGGAGGTACTGAGCGGCAAGACGACCATCAACGACCCGGGCTCCACGTTCACGGTCCCCACCAAGATTGGCGTGGCGTACGTGAACGACAACTACGGCCAGGGGCTGTTCTCCCAGCTGCTGGACCGGTTGCCCTCGAAGGTGGGTGGCGCGCAGTACGAGCGCAACGGGGACGTAGGCACCGCCGTGACCTGGCTGAAGAACAACAAGCCGGATCTGACGGTGCTCGCCGGCTTCACCGAGGACAACGCGCGCCTGGTGCCCGCGGCGGTGGCGGAGCAGGTGAAGGTCGCCAACGGCAACCGGTGGTTCCTCACCGACGCCAGCAAGGACCCCACCCTGCTGTCCAACGACGCGACCGCCGCCGAGCTCGCGGGCACGTACGGCACCGCCCCCGCGTCCGCGCGGCCCGACGACTCCGTCTACCAGCTCTTCAACAGCCGCTTCCGGACCGCCTACAACAACACGGACCCGGCGCAGTTCTCGTTCACCGCGCACGCCTACGACGCCATGTACCTGGTGACGCTCGGCGCGGCGTACGCGATTGGCAACGACCTCAACAACCCCGGCTCCGTCACCGGTGACCGCATCGCCATGGGGCTCACGAAGCTGACGCCCCCCTCGGGGCAGACGGCGAAGACCTACGCGCTGGGGCCGGTGCAGTTCAGCGGGGCGCGCGATGAACTGCGCGCGGGCAACATCGTCAACGTGCGTGGCGCCAGCGGTGAGCTGGACTTCAACAACGACACCGGCGAGGCCATCTCGCCCTACGAGCTGTTCAAGGTGTCGGGCAAGAACTTCACCCAGCTCCAGGTCATCACCCCGGCGGCGGACTGAGCACGCGAACCAGCGGCACCAGGGCGGCGGTGAAATCCTCGGGCGTCGGTAGCAACGACAGCACGAGGTACGCACCGCCGCCGAAGTCGTAGAAGTAACCCGGTTGCACGCGCACCCCCTCCTCCAGGAGCCGCAGGCAGGTGGCTTCTTCTCCGGGGTGATGGGGGATGCGCAGCACCGCGCTCCAGCCGCCGTGCGAGGGCACCACATCCCACGCGGCGTCCGCCGGGCGCGCTTGAATCAACCGCTCCCGGTTGTGCCGCACCCGCTCCAGCAGTGCCTGTTGGAAGCGCGGCGCGTGCGCGAGGAGCGCCGGCAGCGCGAGCTGCGCGGGCGTGGCCACCGACAACGCCGCGTCCGCCACGTCCTCCAGCCGGGCCAGGGCCTCGTCGCGCGCATGCGCGGGGCCGCCCACGTGCAACCACGCCAGCTTGAGGCCGGGCAGGCCCGCCACCTTGGACAGGCCGGAGAGCGAGAACGTCAGGCACGGCAGCGGCCGCCCCGCCACGGACGTCACCCGGCCTTCTTCTTCATCCCACGCGAAGTCGGAGAACACCTCGTCGCAGATGAGCGCCAGGCCATGGCGCGCGCACACGTCCGCGAGCGCGTGGAGCTCATCCTCGTGAAGGAAGTGGCCGGTGGGGTTGCCGGGGTTCACCACGACGACCGCGCGCGTACGGGCGTCCACGGCGGCTTCCACCCGGGCCGCGTCCAGGCCGAAGCCGTGCACGGCGGGCAGGCGGTAGGAGCGCGTGTGCACGCCCTCCAGGCGCGCCAGGACGTCCACCAGCGGGTAGCCGGGCGCGGGGAGAAGAACGGTGTCCCCCGAGTCGCACAGGAGCTTGAGGAGCCAGCCGTAGGCCTCGCTGGTGCTGGCGGAGAGGACGACGTGCGCGGCCTCCACGGACGCGCCCCGTTGGCGCAGGTGCGCGGCCACGGCCTCGCGCGCGGTGGGCAGGCCGAAGGGCTCTGGCGTGTAGCGGAAGGGCTCGGGGAGGGCCCCGAGGTCCACCTCTGGGGAGGGCAGCCCCACGCGTGTGGGGTTGGTCTCCGCCAGGTCCAGCAGGGGCAGCCCGCGCGCGTGGCGCTCGGCGGCGGCCTGGGAGAGCGGGTTGGGTGTGCGCGGGAAGGCGGTGCGGAGCGAGAAGCGGCTCACAGCCCCGTCTGGAGCATGGCGCTGGCCACGCGGCGGATCAGCTCGCGGCGCAGTTCCAGGCGGCAGTGCTCGACGGCCTTCTCGTGCGGCGCGGGCAGTTCCGGGTTCCGGGTGCGGATCGCGGTGCGCAGAACCAGCTCGACCTTCGTCGGCTCAATCTGGAACAGACGCGGACCGTCTTTCTGGAGGAAGTAGGACAGCCCGCGCTGTTCAATGAGCTTCTTGAAGAAGCGCCGGACGTCCGCGAGGAGCGTGATGTCGATGATGTCCGCCATTCGTCCGGCTTTCTCGCGCGGAAAAAACGGGACGTCCAGATCACGGCCACCACCACGTGAAAACTTGCGCGACCTGTAGCACGCACCTTTCCGCCGAACGCGGCGGAGGCCGATTTATCGGGCCCGCGCGCGTTCGGACACCAGCGGCGCCAGCGCGCGCCGGAACGCAAACTGGCGCTTTCTTGGATCCTCCACATACGGCACGGGCCCCAGGACATCCACGCCATGGCGGGCCTCCAGGTAGCGCCGGTTGTCCCGCTCCGCCAGGTCACGTCCGGGCACCCCGCGCGACAGCACCACCGCCCGCACGGACACCTCGCGCGCCGCCAGCGCCTCCAACGACAGCGCGACATGGTTGAGCGTGCCCAGTCCCGCGCGCGCCACCAACACCACGGGCAGGCGGAAGGCCTGGATGAGGTCCACCACGTCGCGCTTGGAATCCACCGGGACGAACAGTCCCCCTGCCCCTTCCACCACCACCGACCCGCCCTTCAGCTGCTTCCACGCCGCGAGCGTCACGCGGAAGTCCGGATCCGTTCCCAATCGCGACGCCGCGATGCCCGGGGCCAGCGGCGCCTTGAAGCGGTGCGGGCAGATGGCGTCCACCGGCAGCGTGCTGCCCGCGGCCTCGCGCATGGCGAGCGCGTCCGCCGGGGCCTTGAGGGACTCGCAGCCACTCTCGTAGGGCTTGAAGCCCTGGGGCTTGAGGCCCGCGTCCTTCAGGAGCGACAGCAGCGCGCACGACACCTGCGTCTTGCCCACGCCGGTGTCCGTGCCGGTGACGAAGAACTGGAGTGACTCAGGGGCCACGGGAGACTCCCACCCGGCGCAGGGCCTCCAGCGCCAGGTCGATGTGGCCCGTCGAATGGGCCGCGGAGAGACAGAAGCGAAGCCGGCTGGTGCCGTCCGGCACGGTGGGAGGGCGGATGGCCTTCACCAGGAGGCCCGCCTCGCGCAGGCGCTTCGCCGCGTCCAGCGCGCGCGAGGGCTCGCCCAGGATGACCGGGAAGATGGCGCTCCGAGGCTCCGCGGGCAGCCCGAGCGCGCGCAGTCCGTCGGCGAACCGGTGGATGTGCCCCCACAGCCGTTCGCGAGGAGCGGGGTCGTGCTCCACCAGGTCCACCGCGCACTCGGCGGCGGCGCACAGGGCGGCGGGCAGCGCGGTGGAGTAGACGAACGGCCGAGCGCGGCTGACCAGCAGGTCCGCCACCGCGCGCGAGGTGGCCACGTACGCGCCCAGCCCGCCCAGCGCCTTGCTCAGCGTGCCCATGCGCAGGTCCACCCGGTCCTCCACGCCCAGCGCCTCGCACAGGCCCGCGCCGCGCGCGCCCAGGACGCCGGTGGCGTGCGCCTCGTCCACCATCAGCGCGGCGCCGTGGGCCTCGCACGCGGTGACCAACTCGCGCAGCGGAGCCACGTCTCCGTCCATGGAGAAGACGCTGTCGGTGACCACCAGCTTGCGCCGCGCGGGAGTCTCCGCCAGCGCGCGGGTGAGCGCGGCCACGTCCGAGTGCGGGTAGACGACGACACGCGCGCGAGACAGCCGGCAGCCGTCCACCAGCGAGGCGTGGTTGAGGGCGTCGGAGAACACCGCGTCGCCGGGGCCCACCAACGCGGGCAGGATGCCGGTGTTGGCCGCGTAGCCGGAGTTGAAGAGGCGCACGGCCTCCGCGCGCTCGAAGCGTGCGAGCCGCGCCTCCAGCCGCTGGTGCGGCACCATGTCCCCCACCACCAGGCGGCTGGCGCCGGTGCCCACGCCGTAGCGCTCCAGCGCGGACGCGGCGGCGGCGCGCACGGCGGGCGACGCCGCGAGCCCCAGATAGTCATTGGAGGAGAAGTTGACGAGCCGCTCGTCCCCCACGCGCACCTCCGCGCCCTGGGGAGAGTCGAGCGGCTCCAGCGCGCGGCGAAGGCCCTTCGCGGACAGGGCCTCCAGGTCCTCGCGCGCCCATCGGTCCGCGACCTGCGTCGTGGGTCTCACCGGTCCTGCCGGGGCTCCAGGGGGCGGATGCCCGCCTTCTCCAGGAGCGCCATGTCCTGGGTGTACTCGGGGTTGCCGGTGGTGAGCAGCTTCTCCCCGAAGAAGAGCGAGTTGGCGCCCGCCATCATGCAGAGCAGCTGCGCCTCCTCGTTCATCTGCATGCGGCCCGCGGACAGGCGCACCATGGACTGGGGCATGAGCAGGCGCGCGGTGGCGATGGTGCGCACCATGTCCACCGTCTCCACGCGGTGCTGCTCCGCCAGCGGCGTGCCCTCCACGGGCACGAGCGCGTTGATGGGCACCGACTCCGGGTGGACCTCCTGGTTGGACAGGGTGCGCAGCAGGTTGCAGCGGTCTTCCACGGACTCGCCCATGCCGATGATGCCGCCGCAGCACACGGAGATGCCCGCGTCGCGCACCCGGTTCAGCGTCTTCAGCCGGTCGTCATAGGTGCGGGTGGAGATGATGTCGCCGTAGTGCTCCGGGGACGTGTCCAGGTTGTGGTTGTACGCGGACAAGCCCGCCTCGCGCAGGCGCTTCGCCTGGCTGTCGGAGAGCATGCCCAGCGTGGCGCACGCCTCCATGCCCAGGGCCCGCACGCCCTTCACCATCTCCAGCACGCTGTCGAACTGCGGGCCGTCCTTCACCTCGCGCCACGCCGCGCCCATGCAGAAACGGGTGGCCCCGGCGGCGCGGGCCTGCGACGCGGCGGACAGCACGTCCGGCACCGCCATCAACTTCTCCGCCTTGACGCCCGTCTTGTAGCGCGCCGCCTGCGGGCAGTACGCGCAGTCCTCCGGACACCCGCCCGTCTTGATGGAGAGCAGCGAACAGAGCTGCACCTTGTTCTCCACGAACACCTGCCGGTGCACCGTCTGCGCCTTGTGCACCAGATCCAGGAGCGGCAACTGGTACAGCGCCTTCACCTCCGCGAGCGACCAGTCGTGCCGCACCGTCACCCCTTCCGGGACGGGGGCGGCGTGGTGGGCGTGGCCGTGGAAGGACTCGGCGGTGTCGGACATGCGGGCTCCTGGGGAGGCGTCAGGAGGCCGACGGTGCGTGGCCCGGAGGCCGTTGTCAACGCTCTTGGGCCAGGGGGTTGACGAGTCCCCTTTCCCCTCTGGGAAGCCCGCTCCGGAGGCCGCCGGAAGAAGCCCGCAAAGACAGAAGGGACGCCCGCGCATGGCGGACGTCCCTGGCTGTCTCCCGCCTCATCGGTCGAGGAGCCCTACGGACTAGACGTGGACGCGACGGCCGCGGCCGGCGAGCCCCACGAGGAACAGCACGACCAGTGCGCCCAGGACGGAGAACAGCAGGCCCGTGGGGTGCAGGTCGAACACGCGACCGTCACGGGAGAACAGCGAACCGACGAAGCCGCCCACGAACGAACCGGCGATGCCCAGCAGCGTGGTGGCGATGAGCCCCATCGACTGGTTGCCCGGCATGATGGCACGAGCGATCAGACCCGCGACCAGACCAATCACCAGAAACGCGATAATCCCCATGACAACCTCCCTGTGTGTGGGGGGCTCGCTCTGTGCGACGCCCGTGGACCAGAAAGTGGGTTGCCCCCCCCTGTGGGGCAACCCGCTACCTGATCCACGACATGACGCCTGCCTGCTCTCCTGGCATGGCGCGCGCGTGAGACGGGGAAACGTCAGGGGTCTGGGGTAGACACTCCAACCCATGGCGAAGGCGAAGACGCACTACACCTGTCAGGCCTGCGGCTACCAGACGGCGAAGTGGCTCGGGAAGTGTCCGGACTGCGGGGCCTGGAGCTCGCTCCTGGAGGAGACCGAAGCGAAGGTGGACGACAAGCGCCCGGCGTGGGGCGCGTCCGGGGGCGCCTCCAAGCCAGTGAAGCTGCAGGACGTGACGGCGGAGACCGAGGTGCGCCGCAGGACGGGCATCACGGAGTTCGACCGAGTCCTGGGCGGAGGCGTGGTGGGCGGTTCGCTGGTGCTGCTGGGCGGCGACCCGGGCATCGGCAAGTCCACGCTGCTGCTGGCGGCGCTGGACAAGCTGGCGCGGCACGGGCCGGTGCTCTACGTGTCGGGTGAAGAGAGCCTGCGGCAGACGAAGATGCGCGCGGAGCGCCTGCGGGTGGAGAGTGAAGCCATCCACCTGTTCGCGGAGACGGACGCGGACCGGGTGCTCCAGGCGGCGGAGGCGCTGAAGCCGCAGGCGCTGGTGGTGGACTCCATCCAGACCATGTACCTGCCGGAGCTGGGCAACGCGCCGGGCAGCATCACCCAGGTGCGCGAGGTGGCGGGCCGGCTGATGGCGTTCGCCAAGCGCAGCGGGGTGCCCACGTTCCTGGTGGGGCACGTGACGAAGGAAGGTTCCATCGCGGGTCCCCGGGTGCTGGAGCACATGGTGGACACGGTCCTCTACTTCGAGGGCGAGCGCGGCCACCCGTTCCGGCTCCTGCGCGCGCACAAGAACCGCTTCGGCAGCACCAATGAGATTGGCGTCTTCGAGATGAAGGGCGCGGGGCTGGTGGAGGTGGCGGACCCCTCCGCCCTGTTCCTCTCCGAGCGGCCCCAGGGCAAGTCCGGCAGCGTGGTGACGAGCACGCTCAACGGCACGCGGCCGCTGTTGGTGGAGGTGCAGGCGCTGGTGGCGCCCACGGGCTACGGCACGGCGAGGCGCACGGCGATTGGTGTGGACGGCAACCGCGTGGCGCTGCTGGCGGCGGTGTTGGAGAAGAAGGAGGAGATCCCGCTGGTGGGCTGCGACCTGTTCGTCAACGTGGCGGGCGGCATGCAGTTGAGCGAACCAGCGTGCGACCTGGCGGTGTGCGCGGCGCTGGTGAGCAGCCTGCAGAACCGGCCGTTGGACGCGAAGACGTTGGTGCTGGGAGAGGTAGGCCTCGCGGGCGAGGTGCGCGCGGTGGGCCAGGTGGAGCCGAGGCTCGCGGAGGCCGCGAAGATGGGCTTCCAGCGGGTGGTGTTGCCGGCGGGCAGCGCGCGGCGCGTGGAGAAGACGAAGCTCCAGGTGGTGGGCGTGGAGACCTTGAGCGAAGCGCTGGCGGCGATGTTCGACTGACGTCTGGGGCGTCAGTGCTTGTGCAGCATCCAGGACACGTCCGGCACGCGCGTGGGCTTCGTGAGGGTGGGCAGGTCGAAGAAGGACTCGCGGCCCAGGGTGGCGATGAGCTGGCCTTCCGCGGCGTCGCCTTCCGGGGTCATGGCCTGGGTGGGGAGCTCATAGGGCTGGACGAGGACGAGTCCGCCGTCGAGCGACTGACGCTGGGACGCGGGGACGGCGTCCAGGCGCGGGCCGAAGAGGTCCACGAAGGGAGCGCCGAAGATGTTGCGCCAGTAGAGGCCGGAGAGGCCTTCGCTGTAGTCGCGCACGTTGAAGACGCGCTCGGAGCCGAAGCCGTACTCGTTCGGCACCAGGCGGTAGTTCTTGCGCTCGAAGTCTTCATCGAGCCCGGACTGCGCGAGAGGGGAGCCCAGCAACTGCATGATTTCGACGACCTGATGCAGATGGGCCTCGCGCCAACCTGCCTTCCGGGCCTCCACGACAGAGGTCATCCAGGCGAATGATCCGACGAATGGATACTTCTCCTGGCGCGCAGGGGAGAAATGAAGGAAGTCCCGATCTGTCTTCGCCCCGATGAAGAAGCGCCTGGACTCGTCGTAGTAGGCCGCGAGCACATCCGGGTTGAAAGAACCGGGCTCAATCCGTTCATCCATGCCGACGCCCCCGTAGCGCACAGGCTGGAACCAGCGGCCCTGCGAAAAGAACCGACAGACCAGTTCGCGAACGATGTTCGTCGGAGGCACACCGGGGAGCAGTGCGAAAACCGTGTTCAGGTATTGAAGGGCCACGAAACATTCCTACGGGAAGGGGATGATTCTCGCACCACCCTCCGCGCCCAGGTCATCCAGTTCCCTCTTCAGAGGTCCCGTAAGCCGCGTCGCACCCTCGGGATGTTTGGCGGAACGGATCCAGAGCTCAAGGGAGCCACCGTACTTCTGGACGTACTCAATCATGGCCTTGATGTTCCCTGTGAGCGCCATCTCCGCGCGGCCCTTCACCTCGACGAAGTCGTAGGGGCTGCCCCAGACAAGGTCCCCTTTGTGTCCTGAGACGGCATCCGGGACGAAGCCTTGGGCCTTGCTCCCCGGCGGCGGCAGCAGGAGGTCCGTGTTCTTCGGCAGCTTCCGGCTCTGGAGCACGGACTGTTCGAACGCACTGCCCGCGCCCTTGTTCTTGATGACCGTCTGGTAGAGCCGCTCCCACTCTGGATCCACGGCGTACTTGAAGCTCCGGTACTTCTCCGGGTGACGGAACTGGTAGTCCACCCACGCCTGAGCCAGGTGCTCCGCGCTGCCCGGCACCAGCCGCGCTCCCTCCGCCGTCGCCCGTGAGCCCACCAGCGCCACGCGCTTGCCCCGGGCCAACACGCGTCCCGCCTCCGCGAGCGGCGCCTCCAACCTCTTCGCCAAAGCCCGCAGCTTCTCCACATCCTCCACGGACACGGACTCACCACGCCCCGCCGCGCGCAGCACCTGGCGAAGCTCCTGGGCCTCCAGCGGCGACAGGTGCTGCACCACCCGCTGTAACACCTGCACCTCGCGCAGGCTCCGGCCTGTGAGCAGCGCGACGCGCTCCGCCCCCTGCACGCCTTCCGACAGCAAGCGCCCCGACACCACCGGCAGCGCCACGCTCACCGCGCACAGCAGCCGCTCTCCGTCCGTCAGCGGATATCCCAGGAGGCTCTGCCCCAGCACCACGCCGCCCACGTCCGCCACCTCGCCGGTGACGGGCAGCAGGCCCAGGGCGATCTCCAGCACCACCTCTTCCGGCGGAATGCCCGGAGGCTCGATGGCCGGGTCCCAGACCGGAGGCGCGAAGCGGCCCGCCTCCACCGCGGAGGCAAGAAGGCTGTCGCGCGCCAGCAGGTAGAGCGCCACCTCACTGGGGCTCTTGCGCGGGAAGTCCGGGTCCTCCGTGTGCGTGTAGGCCCAGTCCAGCACCGCCTCCAGCAACGCCTGCTGCGTCTCCTCGTAGAGCGCGCTCTCGGTGAGCAGCCCGTCACTCCCGAGCCGGCGGAAGTGCGCGTCCGCCAGGACCTGACGGCGCGCATCCGCCCAGCGATGGAACTCCTCCAGCTTCGCCTCCGCCCGCGCGGACCGCTTGCCGTCCTCGAGCAGCGCCTGCGCGTGCTTCGCCTTCAGCCGCAGGTACACCTCCAGCGGCTCGTCCTTCGCGAGTTCCTCCTCCGTCCGCGCGGACGCCCAGAGCATCAGGTCGTTGAGCGCGGCATGGCCCACCTGACGATCCGTCTCCATCACGGCGGGCTGCTTCAACGCGGCCCGCTTCTGGCGGATGAACGCGAGGTAGCGGCCCAATTCCTCTCCACCCACGGTGCCGCTCGAACCCGCGCCGCCCCAGGCGGTGTCACGCGTGAACGAAGCCGGGGATGCGCTGTGATAGCGCCCGTAGCCGTGCATCCCCACCGGCAGGGTCCGGGAGCCCGGCGTCCCGCAGGCCGTGAGCGACAGGACCAGCACCAGCCCCGCGCTGAATCGTCCCAGCCATCCTGTCAGCATGACGCGCCCCCTCAATCACTCATCACATCTACCAGCCGTGTCTGACGTGTTTCGTGAGCCTCTTCCTGACGCGCATGGGGCCGCGCACGCCCCTCCGGTCACGGAGCACGGACAACGCGTTCCAGCGGCAGGTTCCACGGCATGTGCCCCACCTCCTCACGCGGCTCGCGGAACGAGGACTGGCCACGGACGGGGGCATGCCGTTTGATGCGGGGGTGCCAGGAGCACCGCCCGGATGACGCATCGCCCCCATTCCTCCCGTCTGCGGGACGCGCTGGGCTCCCTGTCCGCGCGGCTGCTGCTGGCGTTCCTCCTGCCCACCCTGCTCTTCCTGTCGCTCGCGGGCGCCTCCGTGTACGCGCTGGCCCGCGCGAGCCTGGAGGACGAGCTGGGCGCGAGCCTTTCCGCGCTCGCCGCCGCCACCGCCAGCCAGGTCAGCGGCGAACGCATGCTCACCATCGAGCCCGGCGACGACGTGTCCGGCACCCGCACGTGGCGCAACCTGGTGCGCCTGCTGGACGGAGTGCGCACCGCGAGCGGCGTGCGCCGGGTCTACGCCGTGGACGCGCGGGGCCGTGTGCGCGCGGACGCGGGTGGCAGCCTGCCCGTGGGCACGGAGCTCCCGGACCTCGCGCGCGACCGGCTGGAGCTGACGCGCGTCCTCGCCGGCAAGCGCGCCGCCAGCCAGGTGCTCTTCACCGGCTCAGACGGGCTGCTCTACAAGACGGGCTACGCCCCCGTGGTCCAGGACGGCCAGGTGGTGGGCGCCATCGGCGTGGAGGGCAGCGCGGCCTTCTTCGGACCGCTGCGGCGGCTGTGGCGCACCTTCGTCATGGCCAGCGCCGTGGCGCTCGTGGCGCTCGCCATCATCGCCGTCATCACCGCCCGGGGACTGGCCCGGCCACTGCGGCGGTTGATGGACTCCGCGCTGAGAATCGGCCGGGGGGACCTGACCACGCCCGTGCCACCGGAGCCCACCCGCGAAATCGGCGTGCTCGCGCGCGAGCTGGAGGTCATGCGCGGCGCGCTGGAGAGCCGGGACCGCCAACTCAAGCTCATGCTCGCGGGCGTGGCCCACGAGGTGCGCAACCCGCTGGGCGGCATCGCGCTCTTCTCCGGCCTCCTACAGGAAGACCTGCGCGCGGGCGCCCACGCGGACGCGACCAGCCACGTGGACCGCATCCAGCGCGAGGTCGCCTACCTCCAACGCATCGTCGACGACTTCCTCGCCTTCGCCCGCGAACAGCCGCTGGCGCGCGCGCCCATGGAAGCGCCCGACCTCGTCTCCAACGCGTGCGAGCTGCTCTCCGCGGAGGCGCACAACAAGGGCGTGGCCCTGGACGTGGCGGCCTCGCCCGCGCACCTGGAGGCGGATGGCAGCCTGCTGACCGCCGCGCTCGTGAACCTGGTGAAGAACGCCGTGCAGGCCGCGCCCGCCGGAAGCCACGTGCGGATCCGCGGCGAGCTGCGCGACGGGCGCTATGCCATCGACGTCCAGGACTCGGGCCCGGGCGTGCCCGAAGCCGAGCGCGAGCGCATCTTCGAGCCCTTCTTCACCACCCGCGAGCAGGGCACCGGCCTGGGCCTGCCGCTCGCACGGAAGATCGTCCGCGCCCACTGCGGTGAGCTCTCCCTGCGCTCCACTCCCGGCGAGACCGTCTTCACGCTCACGCTGCCTTGCCCTGCCCCCGGAGCTGTGGCGGCACCGGAGTACTGACGGACTCCGCCTCCTGGACGTCGAACTGCAGCGCCATCTGCCCCACCTCTCCAGAGACGACCTGCAGCGTCCGCGTGGCCTCCTGCGTGGAGGACAGCCGGTGCAGGGTGCCGTCCATCAGCTGCGACAGGTCCGCGATGGCGGTGGTGATCTGCGAGAAGGCGGCGTTCTGCTGCGTCACCGCGTTGGCGATCTTCCGCGCCGCCTCGGAGCTCTCCTGCGAGCTGTGCGACAGCGCGCGCAGGGACTCGCCGGAGGCGCGCATCTGGTCCAATCCGGCGGCCACCTGACGGCCGCCCTGCTCGCTCATGGACGCCGCGTCGCGGATGCCCTGGCTGATTTCCGCGAGGATGTTGCGGATGCGCCGGGTGGCCTGGACGGACTGGTCCGACAGCCCGCGGATCTCCTTCGCCACCACCGCGAAGCCCCGCCCCGCCTCGCCCGAGCGCGCCGCCTCGATGGCCGCGTTGACGGCGAGCAGGTGGGACTGGTCCGCCAGGTCCTTCACCGCGCCGGTGATTTCTCCAATCTGCACCGTGCTCTCTTCCAGACGCGACAGCCGCTGCTGGATGCCGGACACCGCGCTCCGGATGGCCGACAGTCCCTCCAGGCTCAGGACCACCGCGGCCTCGCCCTGCTGCCCCATGGTCTCCGCGCGGCGGGCCACGCGCAGGACCTCCTCCGCGGAGTCGGCGGCGATGCGCGACGCCCGCCGCAGTTCTTCCGAAGTCACCTGCGCCTCGTGCAGCGCCGCTGCCTGCCGGGTGAGGCCCTGCTGCTGCTCTTCGCTCGACACGCGCAGCTCCGTTCCCGCCTGGCCCAGCCGCTGCGCGGAGGTCTGGAGCAGCCGGGGAAACCTCCGCAGCCGGGACAGCGCCCCGTTCATCCCCGACGCCAGGTCGCCCATTTCATCCGTGGACACCCAGCGCGGTGAGCGGATCCGCCCGGACGCCAGTCCGGAGATGGCCCCGTGCACCGCGCCCGCGCTCGTCGCCTGCCGCCTCGCCAGCATCCACGTGGTGAAGGCCGGCAGCACGAACACCAGGGCGCCCACCCAGGGAAGCGCGAAGCCCAGGTCCGCGAACAGCGAGCTGCCCACGTCATCCAACCGCGACGCGGCCTGCCACGCGCCATCCGCCAGCAGCGCCTCCTTCAACTGGGCGCGCACCCCCAGCAGCTTCACCCCCACCACACACGAGCTCAGCACCACCGTGGCGAAGATGGTGGACAGGAACGTGAGCGGTAGGAACCACGACTGCCGCGGCCAGAAGAGGCCCGAGCCCGCGGGCGCCGTCTCCGGATGCGCGTCCTGTTCGCGCAGCGCCCACGGCAGCACCAGCCGCTCCAGCCCCAGCGCGATGGGGAACGCCACCACCACGCCGAAGCAGAACGCGATGAGCGTGCCCAGCCCCAGCCGGAACCAGTCCTTGCCGAACCACAGACACACCGGGAGGCTGAAGAAGAAGCCGCCCAGCGTCCACGCCGCGCAGGTGGTGAAGACCATGGAGCGCCAGGGCAGCTCCAGCACGCGCCGCAGCCGGTCCCCCGGTCCGTCCCCAGGGCGACGCCGCAAGGCCCGGCTCGCCAGCCACCGCAGCGTCACATAGGGATGCAGCAGCCCGAACACGAGCACGATGAACGGCAGGACCGTGGCGGTGACGAGCAGCCCCTCCTGGCTCGACAGCCCCATCGCCATCGCGATGAGGTAGGCACAGACGATGGAGGGCGGCAGGACCCACCGCAGGAACAACCACATCCCACGCCAGGCCAGCTCCCGGATGTCTTCTGTTTCATTCATGTGCGTACGCCCCCCCCGTCCGGTCCAGCGGAAGGCCGGACCGGCGTGCATCGCGACTGCGTCGTCACCACCGATGAAACGGCTGCTTCAACCCGCGCGGGGGCTCACGCCTCGCAGCAGGACTCGAACACGCGCGCCAGCAACATCAGGGACCGGTGCGCCGCGACCTCCACGCGCACCGGCTCTCCCGCCGTGACGTCCGTGGACAGCTTGATGATCTCCAGCGCCTCGTCCGGGTGCGCGTCGTCGTAGCGGGCATGTGCCCGGAGCCAGCGCAGCGCGTTCGCGTCCACGCGCACGCCGTCCCGGGCATACGCGGTGAAGGGCTCCACCACGGCGCGCGTCCAGACGCCTGTCACTCCCTCGATGGCCCAGTTGGACGCGGCGATGCCCTCCGCCAGGGACCCACCGAGGCACGTGGCCAGCAGGTGCTGGTGGAGCGCCCGGACGTCCGGCGTCAGCGGCGTCTCGAAGGCCCTGGGGGCGTCCACGCCCGACGCCTGCATCCAATCAATCCACCACTCGGCGTGACGGGCCTCCACGCCCAGGTTCTGCAAGAGCCAGCGGCGGATGCTCGCGTCGCCCGGGCGTACGCCGTAGGTCGTCTTCGCCAGGGACAGCCCCATGTACTTGGGGAAGTTCTCGACGATGGGGAAGCAGCGCTCCAGGAACCGCTGCCAGGCGCGCAGGGGCGGATGCCGTCCCTCCGCCGTCTCCCGGAACAGCGTGGGCGCGCAGGCCGCGTCCCACGCGGGCTTGAGCGCCCCCAGCATCGTCTCCATCCAGGGAGGGTGCGGCGTGCGCTTCAAGGCGGCGGGCTGATAACGCCGGAAGACCTCCTCCTGCCTCATTGACGAAACAGGAAATCCCTCCACGGCGGTGCCCTGGGACACTGCGACCGGAGACGACATGAGACCTGCTCCTGCTCCCGGGTGGACGACAAGCCGTCATGGCCGCCCCCCTCCACCCTGAGCACCGGCAGGGTGACGGGATGTCTGTGTTTCATCCAGTGCCCCCTGAAAAATGAAGCGAGCCTCAAGCCTTAATTTGTCTCAAATCTCGCGGTTTACATTCCCCGCATTCAGGATTTCAGGCCTTGGACGTTCATCCAATAGACACTCCCAGTTTTTGGTCAATCAAGACCCGGAGTGAACGAGTGTGCGGGCCTTGAGCAGCATGCGGCGCAGCGGCGCTTCATCCGCGCGCGTCAGCGCTTCGTCCCAGCCCAGCCACTGGATGCCGAACGACTCCGCCGGATCATGCGCAAGCGCCTCCGGGTCTTCCGCCACCACCAGGTAGCGGACATCCAGGTGGCAGTGCTCCGGCTCGTCCTTGCGCGCGGGGATGACGTGCACGTCCACGTCCAGCGGGCGCGGCGCGGTGGGATGCAGGTGCACCTGGCAGCCGGTCTCCTCGCGGGCTTCGCGCAGCGCGGTGGCCTGCATGTCGCCTCCGTCCGTGGCCTCCGCGTGGCCCCCCGGCTGCAACCAGCGCTTGAGCTTCGCGTGGTGCAGCATCGCCACCCGTTCGCCCGCCGCGTCCACCACCACCACGCTGCCGGTGAAGTGCGCCTCCGCCTGCGAGCGGGAGAAGGGCTCCTTCAGCGACGTGGCGAAGTGGCGCATGCGCGAAAGGTCCTCGCGCTCCTTGTCGTCGGAGGGGACGTGGCGCGCGAGCAGTTCAATGAGGGCAGCGGAGACGGGAGCCATGCGCCGGATAGACACCCACCCGGCCCGTGACGCCAGCCCTTTCACGGCGGGCCCCACCTCCACCCCGGCGGGTCCGGTGTAGGGTGGCCTGGCGTGTGCACTCCGCCGCCGTCCCACCGGTGGCACCCCACCCTTCCCTTCCGAGCAGGCGCATGGCCCGCATCCTCGTCATCGACGACCACGACACCCTCCGCGAGGGCATGACCGTCACCCTCACCCGCTCCGGCCACACCGTGTCCGCGGTGAGGAGCGGGGCGGACGGGCTCGCCGCGTACAAGAAGGGCCCCTTCGACCTGGTCGTCACGGACCTGAAGATGGACGGCATGGACGGCATCGCCGTGACGCGCGCGCTCAAGCAGGCGGACCCTGGCGCCGTCGTCATGGTGGTGACGGCGTTCGGCACCATCGAGACCGCCGTGCAGGCCATGCAGGAGGGCGCCTACGACTTCATCACCAAGCCCTTCCCGCCGGAGGTGCTGCGCGCCAAGGTGGACAAGGGCCTGGAGCTGTCCGCCACGCGCCGCCAGGTGGAGCGCCTCACCGCCCGCACGGACGCGCACGACGCCGACGCCGCCCTCACCCACCGCGACCTGGTGGGCGACAGCGAGCCCCTGCAGAAGCTGCTCACCCAGGTGCGCAAGGTGGCCGCGAGCGACGCCACCGTGCTGGTGCGCGGCGAGAGCGGCACCGGCAAGGAGCTGGTCGCGCGGATGATCCACCAGCGCTCGCCTCGCAAGGACGGCCCCTTCGTCGTGGTGCACTGCGCGGCCCTGGCGGAGACGCTGCTGGAGAGCGAGCTGTTCGGCCACGAGCGCGGCTCGTTCACCGGCGCGGTGAAGCGCAAGCTGGGCCGCTTCGAGCTGGCCGACGGAGGCACCCTCTTCCTGGACGAGATTGGAGAGATTCCCGCCTCCGTGCAGACCAAGCTCCTGCGCGTGCTCCAGGAGAAGGAGCTGCAGCGCGTGGGCGGAGAAGAGACGCTCAAGGTGGACGTGCGCGTGGTGAGCGCCACGCACCGCGACCTCCAGGCGGAGGTGAAGGCGGGCCGCTTCCGCGAGGACCTCTACTACCGGCTGCACATCGTCCCGCTCACCCTGCCGCCCCTGCGCGAGCGCCCCGAGGACCTGCCCGCGCTCGCCCGCCACTTCGTCGCCAAGCACGCGCCCCGGGTCAACCGGAGGGTCACCGGTATCGACGACGCCGCGCTGCACGCGCTCACCCGCCACGCGTGGCCCGGCAACGTGCGCGAGCTGGAGAACGTGATGGAGCAGGCGCTCGTCTTCGCCGAGGGCGAAACGCTCACCCCGCAGGACTTGCCCTCGCACCTGGCCGGCCAGACGCCGCGCATGGACGCGGGGCTGCCCGTGCCCCAGGGGGACCGCCCCCTGCCGGACATCCTGGAGGACCTGGAGCGCCAGCTCATCGCCCGCGCCTACGAGAAGGCCGGCGGCGTGAAGACGGAGACCGCCCGTCTGCTGGGCATCAAGACCTCCGCGCTCTACTACAAGCTGGAGAAGTACGGCTTCCTGCCGCGCGGCGAACGCCCCGAGGAGGCCTCGTAGGCAAAGGAGCGGTGCCCGTGCCTTGGGGGCCTCGGAAATCCGTCACCCGCGCCCCGGCCCCATGACTTTCCACCGTCCGGCC
>NZ_RAWR01000173.1:0-23794 GCF_003986945.1 Corallococcus sp. AB018
GTCTGCCCGCTGGCCTCGAAGGCTTCCGCGATGCGCGCCCACTCCGGCTTCTCCACCTGCTTCGCCATGCCCGGAAGCGTCCGCCGCGAACCGCTCCCCCGGCAATCCCTCACGGCACATCGTTGGCCGGACGGTTACCGGTGCGAAGCTTCAGCGGCTGCGCATCACCGGGGAGCGACTCCAGCTGCGAATCCGGCTGGAGGAGTCCTGGCTTCCCTTTGTCCCGAAGGACGCGCCGGCTGAAGCAGCCCCTGCCCCGGACGCGTCCCGCGCGGTGACGATGATGCTGCTGAGCCTCTACCAGATGCTCCACTTCGCCCGGACGACGGAGACCCCCAAGGCCGTCAAGCGCCGCCGCTCCTCCGGTTGACCCTGCCCTCAACGCGGGCCACTCCGCCCTGAGGGTGGACCAGGTGTCACCCCCACGGCCTTCGCTGGCCCACCGGGCCGTGTTGTTCCGGAGGGCCGCCATCCCCACGTTCGGAACCCCGGGTGGGGGGTCGCGAATGATGGTGTTCCTCATGGATGGGCAGTGCGCGACCGCGAGGGTGGTGCGCCACTCGACCGCGGCGCGCAGGCTGCGCCTGGAGGTCCCCGACCTGCGGGGCCATCCTCGACCGGCCTCCGGCGCCACCGGGGATGCCGCTGCTCACGAGCAGACGGGCGGTACGGCGGGTGGCGCGGGGCTGTTCCTACAGGCCCTGGTGGGCGCGACGCCCGCGTGGGGCGCTCGGGTGGTGCGACGAGCGCGGCGGGTCACAAACACAACCTCTTCCCTGGAGACACCTTCATGAAGTTCGACCTTCCCTCCTTTCTCATGGGCTACGGCGCGGGCGCGAGCACCGTGCTGATGACCAAGCATCTGCGGCCGCTCCTCGTGGAGGTGGCCACCTCGGCCTACCACTTCGTCGACCTGGTGCTCGCGCGCGTCGCGATGAAGCACGAGGACGTCGAGGACCTGATGGCGGAGGCGAAAGCGAGGGCTCGCGGAGGCGGCCGCACGCGGCCCACGGACGAGGCCAGGGCCTAGGGAGCGCACATGACGAAGAGCATCCACGTCATCCACACGTCACCGGGACGCACCCGCCTGCGGCTGCCGTGGTTGCGGCGCGACGGGAAGGAGGCTGCGTCGCTGGCGGATGACCTGCTGCGGGTGGAGGGCATCAACGAAGTGCAGGTGCGGCCCTTCACCGGCAGCGTGCTGTGCATGCACGACCCCGAGGAAATGGGCGTCGAGCGCCTGATAGAGGAGGTGTGCCGGAGCACCGGAGTGGACACGGTGGTGCGCCCTGGAGAGGAACTGCCCGACGGGGACGCCCTGCTGCGGTCCCTCGAGAAGGGCAGCGGCGTGGCGCGAGCGGCCACCTTGTTCATCAAGGGACTCAACGTGGAGGTGCTACGCGCCACCGAGGGCCACGTGGACCTGGGCGCGCTGGCGGCGCTGGGCTTCGCGGCGGCGGGCGCGGTGAATATCGCCGTCAAAGGAAAGGTCGACTCCCCTCCGTGGTTCAGTCTGGGCTGGTGGGCCTTCCGCACCTTCGCCACCATGGAGGAGTTGGCCATCCGGAACACCTCGGCCCAAGTGCGCCACCACAACGGCGACGCGCCCCCGCCTGGCAAGGTCGCCCACTGATGTCGGTCCGCGGTGGCGGCCTTTTGCAAGGCACCAGACAGCGCGGCGGTTGAACCGGTGAGCCTTTGAGCCCCACGGCCATGTCCCCAACGTCCTGGGGACTGGAGGGGTTCATGACAGACACAGGTAGCAGCGCGAGGTTGAGGAAGAGGTGGTGCGGGCCCCTGCTCGCCCTGCTCCTGGGGACAACACCCCTGCTCGCGGGCGCACAGCAGGAGCAGGCAACCGCCGAGCGCACCGAGTCCGATGCCAGGATCGATCCCCAGGCCCAGCGCATCCTGCGCCAGATGAGCGACTTCCTGGCCGAGCAGCGCGAGTTCTCCGTCCGCACCGAGGGGACGCTCGATGAAGTGCTCGACTCGGGGCAGAAAGTCCAACTGCAGCGCGCGGGCGACGTGCGCCTGCAGCGGCCCAACCGGCTCCGCGTGGACCGCGCTGGAGACCTGGCCAGACTCCACCTCTTCTATGACGGCCAGCGGCTCACGGTTCAAGGCGAGCAGGCCAACGTCTATGCGACGACGCCCGCCCCTTCCACCCTGGATGCCACGTTGGACATGGCTTCGCAGAAGCTCGGGTTGGATGCGCCCGGGGGTGACCTGCTCGTCAGCAATCCCTACACCGCGCTCACCGAGGACGTGCGCTCGGGGAAATACCTCGGCTGCGCCAAGGTGAACGGCGTGCCCGTGCACCACCTGGCGTTCCGCAACCGCGACGGCGTGGACTGGGAACTGTGGGTCGAGGACGGCCCGCGGCCCCTGCCGCTCAAGTACGTCATCACCTCGCGGGACCTGCCGGGAGCACCGCAGTACTCGGTGACCCTGTCCGAGTGGAACCTGTCGCCCAAGCTCACCCCGGACCAGTTCCAGTTCACGCCCCCACGTGATGCCGCGCGCGTGTCGTTCCTCGCACCGGACTCGAAGGGCGGATCGCAGCAAGGAGGTTCGAAATGACGACGCACACGCGCAAGCCCCGCCAGCGGGCGGCGGCGATGTTGCTGGGGCTCTTATTCCTGGGAGAGGTGCTCCCGGAGGTGGCCCTGGCCCAGAACTACGGCACGTCGCGCCGGGTGGCGCGGCGCACCTCGCGACGCACGGCCACCCGGCAGGACGCCTACTCCGGCAACAACACGGCCGTGGTGGCGGCGCCGGTGGGCGCGCAAACCGTCACGTCGCTCCCCGCGGGCTGCGCGGCCTCGACGGTGGGCGGCGTCGCCTACCAGCAGTGCGGCGGCGTCCGCTACCGTCCCTTCTACCAGGGGGACACCCTCGTGTACGTCGCCGAGTAGTCCCTGTCTGGCTATGACAGGAGCTCGACGTAGCCGTCCGTCCCATGCACACGGATCCGCTGCCCGTCCCGGATGAGCCGGGTGGCCTGCTGCACGCCCACGACGGCTGGCAAGCCGTACTCCCGTGCGATCACCGCGCCGTGGGTCATCAGGCCGCCGACCTCCGTCACCAGGCCCTTGATGGACACGAACAAGGGCGTCCAGCTCGGGTCCGTGAAGGAGGTGACCAGGATGTCGCCCGCTTCGAGCCTGGCCTCCGCCATGTCCAGGATGACGCGGGCCCGCCCCTCGATGGTCCCGGCGGAAACCGCAAGGCCAACCAGCGCGCCGGCCGGCAGGTCGTCGCGGCGGTATGCCCCGGCGATGACCTCGCCCTCCGACGTGAGCACCCGGGGCGGTGTGAGTGATTGATACGACCTGAACGCGTCCTTGCGCTGACGGATGAGCAGCTCATCCGCCTGGCTCGTGCGCACGACGTCGTGGAGTTCCTGGAGCGTGAGGTAGAAGATGTCTTCCTTCTCGCGAAGCACCTGGGCCTTCACGAGGCGCTCGGCTTCTTCCAGCAGGGCCTGCTTGTAGACGAGGTATCGGTTGACGATGCCGTACTTCGGATACTCCCGGTACCCCATGAAGGTCCGGACCCGGTCGATCATCCGCTTTGTCTCTTCGGCCTTCCCCTCTCCGTCCGGCAAGGCCCGAAGGCGCTCCAGCACCTCCTGTTCCTTCTTCCAGGCCTGCTGACGTCCCTGCTCGAAGCGCCGCGCGCCGGCCCCCGGCCTGAAGTTCTGGATGTTGCCCAGGAGGATGAGCACGAGCGTGGAGGGCCGTTCGCTCCAGCGCGGCTTCGTGATGTCGATTTCGCCGGCGCAGCGCATGCCGTACTTGTCGAGCCAGGCGCGGATGGCGTCTCGCGCTTCCCGCCCGCCCGCGAGCGTGTCCATCCTGTCCAGGAAGCCCTCGTCCTCGACCTTGCGCAGGAATGCCACCACGTCCGGATACGGGCGGATCACGTCCGCGACTTCCAGGAGCGCCAACCCCATCTCCGACGTAACGTTGTTGGGGACGGACTGAGTGAGCGTGTCGGCGGCGTTCTTCTCGCCCAGCCACGCCTGCAGCTGATCGTTGAGCCACCAGGTGGCCTCCATCCCGGCCATGATGACCTGATGGCTTCGCGGCTCGAACAGGAGCCGCTTCAGCTCCTGGATGTCCGTCAGGATGAAGTCGATCAGCGCCGCCCCGGACTTCGTCTGGATGTCGCGCCTCAAGGCGGCGATGGAGGCCTGATTGCGGCCAATCAGTTCGTCGACGATGGCCGGATCGGTTTCAATCGGGGCGGGTGCGCCGCCAGCAGGAGGCCTGACGGGACTCGCGTCCGGGAGCGGCCGGATGAAGTCGCTGCGTCCGAGGAGGGTCTGCAGCGCATCCCTGATCAGTGGATCGGATTTCCCCAGGCCCTCCACGAGGACCGCGCGGCCCGCTGGCGAGGCCAGGAGCTGGGTGACGTCGACGAACAACCTCCCGCCGGCCTCGAACATCGGCCGCAAGGCCGTCAGCTGGAACAGGGAGAGCCCCAGGGGCTTCATGGCGTCGGTCATCATCTGCTGATGACCGACGGAGACGTAGACGTGGTTCTCCGGGTCGCTGGCCACGGGGATGGGGAACAGCGTGGTGATGGGCCGGCTCTGGACGAAGAAGAACGCGTCATCGACCCGGCACCATTCGATGTCCTGGGGGCGGCCGAAGTGCGCTTCGATCCGCCGGCCCAACTGGGCGAGCCGCACGACCTGCTCATCCGTCAGCGCGGGCTGCTGCTGTCGGTCCGGAGCAATCGCCTGTTCCTGAGTCCCGCCTGCCGGCAATGCGTGGATGGCCAGCTGCTTGGTGGCGACCGTCTTGGCGATGACCTCACCGTCCCGCACCTTGTAGGAGTCCGCGTTCACCAGTCCGGAGACCAGGGCCTCGCCGAGGCCGAAGCTGGCCTCCACCGAGGCGACCTTCCGGTGGGAGGTGATGGGGTCGGCGGTGAACAGGATGCCAGCCGCCTGCGGGAAGACCATCTGTTGCACGACCACCGCCATGCGGACCTTGCGGTGGTCGAAGCCATTCCGCATGCGGTAGATGACAGCCCGCTCGGTGAAGAGCGAGGCCCAGCACCGGCTGACGTGCTGGAGGATCGCCGCCGTCCCCACGATGTTCAGGTACGTGTCCTGCTGGCCCGCGAAGGAAGCCGTGGGCAGGTCCTCCGCCGTCGCGCTCGAACGGACGGCGTAGGCGGCGTGCTCGCCGAGCCGGGCGAGCGCGTGGGTGATCGCCGCCGCCACATCGTCAGGGATGGCGGTCCCTTCGAGGGTCTGGCGGATCTCAGCGCTGAGTGCGCGGATCCGCTCGCGGTCGTCCGGCTTCAGGCGCGACAGCTGCTGGAGCTGCTCGTCGATGGACGGCGCTTCTGCCATGAGGCGCTGGAAGGCGTCCGTCGTCACGCAGAAGCCAGCCGGCACGCGGATGCCGTCGATCCGCGAAAGTTCTCCCAGATGCGCGCCCTTGCCGCCCACGACCGCGACCTGCGTCTGGTCAATCTCCTGGAGACCCAACACGTAGCAGCCCATGCGCTCCCCTCCCTCTCGCGAAAGGGCGGCACTGTACTCCTTGGGTGCCCCCTGGAGGCCCGACCGGCGGCGTGAAACTCTCTGGCGGAGGACACTGAGGTCGCAATCAGGGAGGCAGGAGAGATGGGTTTTGGAAGTCGGTCCGCGCTGGGTTCGGTGTTCATCATGCTCCTGGGCGCGAGCGTTCCGCGGGCGGTCAGCGCCGAGCCCGCGGCACAGGAGCTCAAGCGCTTCAAGGCGAGCGAGACGACCGGGGCGATGTTCGTCCTGCGCGCGACGGGCTGCCACAAGGCGGGCGACACCTGCCAGCTCGAGCTCGAGTTGAGTGACGCGGCTGGCGGGAGGCGAAAGGCGAAGCTGCCCTCCGGCATGGCGTACGGGATTCAAGCCGAGTCCTCCGAGAGCTGGACCTCCGGCGAGGAAGAACAGAACGTCACGACCTCCGTCCAACCGGTACGACTGGAGGCCGGGCAGTGGGGACTCCTCGTCACCCAGCAGGGCGGGTTCGAACACGTCCATCGCCACCACCGTCTCTACGTGGTCAAGGACGGCGGGGTGGCGGAAGCCTGGAACGGGGATGAGAACTTCGCGGGTCCGGAAAGCTCGCACGTCGGCCCGTATCCGCTGACGCCGGGCTCACCGGTCGAGGGCTTCTACAGGGAGTATGCGTTTCTCTCCGCCGAGCCCGACGAGTGGAAGCTCGATGCCTACCGCTGGGATGTCGCTGGCCGCAAAGTGGTGAAGGAGCTCCGGAACCGGCCCGCGCGCTACGCGGCCATCATCGGAAGCTTCAAGACGGTCCAGGAAGCCATCGCATCCCGCGACAGCGCACAGCTGGAGCAAGCCTGCGCGAGCGGCTTCCTGGTCCTCGAAAGCACGCCGCACAAGCGCCTGACGCCGGGGCTGTTCGTCGTGACGAGCATCCACTCGGAGAAGAAAGCAGCTGAAGCCGCGCTGAAAAAGGTCGGAGCCTGCAATCCGAAGGTCTCCGGTTACGTCAAAGCGCTCTGAAAAGACTCATCGGAGGTCCTGCCTCACCCAACGCTCCAGGGCACTGCGCGACAAGACCCAATCCCTCTCCCCGGGTTCTTCGTTCGCATTGATGCGTCTTCATACAGTCCAAGCCCACACGCACCGCGACTTCAGGTCAGGGGTGGGAGATGGGCCAACCCACAGGAAGTTTCGAGGTCTCCGAAGAATTGCTTCGCTTGGGCTCTTCGGGGTCTGCGGTAGCAAACCTCCAGAATCATCTCCGGTTGGCTGGGCTCTATAAAAGGCCCATCGATGGTTGCTTTGGGACAGACACAGCCTATGCCGTCAGACAGTTCCAGTTCGACAGGAAGCTGAGCCCGGACGGGATCGTGGGCCCCTCGACCTGGGCGGCCCTGAGCACCCTCTCCACTCCTGCCTCAACAATTGGCAACGCCAACAGCCCCAAGGGCTTTCCGTTCGAGATGGGTATAGGGGTCTACAGTGTCGGCCTGGTGTCCAACAGCGCTGGCGTGAACCTTCGAGCCCAGCCCGATCCGACCGGCACGTTCAAGAAGAAACTCGCTTTCAACACACGCGTTTTCGTAAGCCGTGAGCTTGCGGGCGACTGGTACTTCGTGACGCTCGCGGATGGAAACTCTGGCTTCGTCTACAAGAAATACATCAGCATCAACCCACCCGACCCCGGCTCCGTCCTTTACAAGATCAAGAAGAACGAAGGCGCGCTGGCAATCGTCAAGCAGCATTACAAGGGGTCCGCCATCCAATGGGGGCAGGACGAGCGCTACTATGCCAATGTCCTTGTCGAGGCGAATCGGGGCCAGGGGCTCCGCGGAATCTACAACCCGACCGAGGACGCGGCCTGGGACAAGACCCAGACGCGTGAAGGCTACCTCATCTGGATTCCGAGCATGGAGTTCGCCAAGAGCCTGCGAGGCAAGGTGGGCTCAGGCTCCATCTCGTATGAACTGTGGCAGGACGTCAAAGCTGTCGCCACGAACGTTGGGAACGCCTACCTGGGGAATCTGGCCTTTTCCGCGGGCCTGATTCACGGCGCGCTCGAATCCGTCTGGGATCTCCTCACAGGGCTCATTGATCTGCTGGAGTTGGTATGGAAGCTCGTCTACCGCTTGCTGAGCGGCGAGGTCCTATCGGACTTGAAGGGCCTGTGGGATCTGGCGGCATCGTTGAACCTGAAGACGCTGACCGAGGCAGGCATCCAGGCTCTCTCCAACCGCTGGAACGATCCAAATCTCCTTCGCCGTGAGCATTTCCGGGGCTGGCTGATCGGGTACGTCATCGTCGAGATCGTGTTGGCGGTTGCTACTGCGGGAGCCGCCATCGTGAAGTGGGCAGGCAAGGCGGGAAAGCTTGGCAAGCTCCTCTCGAAATTCCCCAAGTTCGTGAAGCTCGCGGAGAAGGCGAAAGACCTCACGAAGCCCCTGGTGGCGAGGCCGCGACCCGAGCGGG
This sequence comes from Corallococcus sp. AB018, assembly GCF_003986945.1. Lineage (NCBI taxonomy): Bacteria > Pseudomonadati > Myxococcota > Myxococcia > Myxococcales > Myxococcaceae > Corallococcus > Corallococcus sp. AB018. Next base: position 7,985 of record NZ_RAWR01000173.1, read on the forward strand.
CCTCGGTTGGATTTGGGTTCCGTTTCACGGCGGAGCGGTCCCGGCCCCCGAGCGGACCCAGGAGCTCAGGCAGGTGTTGCGCCAACTGAGCGCCATCGTCGAGGGTGGCGGCAAGCTGGTCATCCACTGCTCGGCGGGGATTCACCGCACGGGCATGTTCGGCTACGCGCTCTTGCGACAGCTCGGACTGAGCGCCGACGCTGCGCGCGCCAGGCTCGCAGAGTTGCGTCAGGTCACCGCGGAGGGCGTAGGCCCAGACCGCCTGGCCTGGGGGGATGCGATGGTAGAGCCCTGGTCCTGCACTTCTGGGTGAGGCCAGACTCGAGGAGCTGGAGTAGCGCGGAGCCGGCCACATCAGGCTCACAGATGGGGGAAGGCAGCGACGCTGGTGCCGCCCAACAGCACGGGAAGCTTCAGGCTCAGGACGACGGCCCCTTCGAAGCCATACCGGGGCCGTTGGTCCTCCGTGGCGAAAAGCGGGATGCCCAGGCGCAGGCCCAACGAGCCGTAGATGAAGGAGAAGTAGGGCGCGATCTGGAGCCCCGTGGTGGCCACGTGCGTCCGGGACTCCGTTTCGTGCATCACGCCCAGCTCCAGCCCCAGCAACATGAAGTTGCCCTGGATGCCCGCGCTCAGCCGGGTATGTGAATCCTCGATCCGCTGCGCCTGACCGAACACGCCCAGGGCATGGATGTCGTCCGCGATGTTGAGGGACGCCTCCAGCCCCAGCCCCGACCCCCGCGCAGAGCTGCTGAACAGGGGGCCGATCATGAGCCACGTCTCGCCTTTGGGGAACGAGGGATCCGCCCGGGCCACGGACGCGGTGAGGACGCAGAGAAGAATGAGGAGGTGTTTGGACATACGGCACACGGTAGCAACCGCCATGCCCGAGGCCGCGTCCTCCGGGAACCATGCCGTTCCGTGTGCAGCGAGCTGCACGGTGTGCACCGCGATGCCGAGCCGTCAGCCACGCTTCGGTGTGTACCGCCGCGCGGCCTCGTCCTCGGTCCGTCGTATGGACGCAGGTAGGAAGCGGCTTCGTCCGGTGGCAACCAACGTTGCATGGGGAGCATCTGACCGGCCCCCTGCCCCTTCAGCCACGCAATGGCAACCCGGCGGAGACCGTCTCCAATCGCAAGCGCCCTTCCCGGAACTCCGCCACTGCGTGGCCATCCGGTGCATCCGGAAGGTTGACGTGGAAGGTGCCCCGGTACCAACGCGCCCTCCCCTCGCCCACCGCTGGAGCCGGAAGCCGCTGCCTCAGCTCCTCCGGAAACGCGGACGCGGCGGCGGCGAGGCGGGCCTCCGCTTCGGCGGGCTCGCGTATCGCGAAGTCATCCCATACACAGCCATAGGGCGACCCCATATGGCCTGACACGGTGAGGTCCACATCCAGGGCCTCCGCGAGCAATGACACCAGCGGCGCCTTTCCTGGGCTCACGTGCGTCACGAGCACCCGGACCTCTCCAGGCACCCTCGGCCGCGCCGAGTCCAGCAGCGCAGAGAGGTCGCGAGCCGTCGCGTGAATCTTCCCGCGGCCTCCGTCGATGGGCGCGTCATCTCCCAGCAGATTGGGAAGCAGGTTCCCCCCGAGCCCGAAGAAGCGGAACGGTCCATGCGTCGCTGTTCCCAGCAGCGTCAGGTTGGGGACGTGCTCGCGCCCCGCCAGGAGCGAGGCCACGAATCTGCTGACGCGGCTCGATTCGGACGTGAAGCGCGGAGCGTGAGGATGCCATCCAGCTCGCGCAACGCGCCTGTGAGCACGCAGGAGATGGCGGCTATGTGCGTCTGCGGGTGATGGGCCTGCGGATGGTCGCTCGCATCCAGGGCGCTCCGGACCAGGAGCGCACGCTGGCCCGGGCCGCCGCCATCGCGAATCGGCTGGAGGACCCCGAGCTGCGCATCCGCATCGACCGCGCGCGGGAGCGGGGCTAGGGCTTGTAACCCTTGGGCCAGCGGGTCTTCTCGTCGTACTTCGACTCTTTCGCGTTGCCAGGCATCTTCGCGCCGGTCAGGTCCGCGCCCCGGAAGTCCACGAAGTTCATCTTGGCGCCCGAGAAGTCCACGTCTCGCAGGTCCGCGCCGTCGAAGCGGTTCCACGTCACATCCGCGCCGTCGAAGCGGGCTCCACGGAGCTTCGCCCCGGAGAAGACAGCCCGGTAGCAGGAGGCCCGGGTGAAGTTCGCTTCGCGCAGGTCCGCGCCCCGGAAGACGGTGTCGGTGAGGTCCGCCTTCGTGAAGTCCACCCCCTGGAGGCGAGCCTCGGTGAAGTCCAACACCTGGAGCCGGTACGCGCCCAGCTTGAGCCCCGCCAGGTCCACGCCCTGCAACGGAACCGGGAACCGCTCCCCCTGGGCGTCCATGTAACGCTTGCGCCACGCATTCCAGCGCGCCTGACCGTCCTTCACCTCGTTCCGCAGCATCGCCAGTGCCTCTGCCGTGGTCGGCAGCAGCAGCTCCATGAAGTGTCTCTCGGAGAGCTCCGCGAACGTCGCGCCTTTGGCCTTCAGCCCCGAGGCGACGCTGGCGGCGGCACCGTTTCCCAGCACCAGGTGGGTGACTTGCGCATCGGGCCTGGCCGCGACCGAGGCGCCCAGTTCCTTCAGCAGACCTTCACGGAACGCGGGCGTCGCCTCCTTGAAGCGGCCCCCGAAGAGGAACCGGGCCCCTTCCAGGCGCTTCTCGAACAGGCCTTCGGGCTTCTGGGCCAGGGCGTTCCTGCCGCTCCTGGGCTTTGGCGCAGCATCCAGGAGGAACGGGGCCCCCTTGTCGCGCGGCCCGTCCTTCAGCGTCTCCACCACCACGCTGCCGTCCGGCCCCACATGGGCCACCGTGTCGCCGAGACGCGCGATGGGCCTCGCCTTCTTCACCAGCGAGGTGGCGCTGGCGTCCTCCGGGACGGGCTCCAGCCAGCGCGCGTTCGCCGGGTCCGTTGCGTCCACGTGGAGCAGCCGCCCCAGTGAATCCGCCACCACGACGCGCGTGTCGCCCGCGAAGAACACCTGCCCCAGGACCGCGTCGGGCCGTTCGAGCTTGCACAGCGTCTCGCCGCTTCGCGGATCCACGAGCAGCAACCAGCTGTCCGCGTCATCGCGGTCGATTTCGATCATGCTCACCGCGATCCATCCGCGGGGGGAGACCGCCAGCCCCTCGACCTGTCCGCCGCCATCCAGCGCGATGTCCCGGATGAGCTCCGGCTTCTTTCCCAGCCGCCACAGGTGCAGGGCGTCGTCCGCGGTGGCCAGCCACGCATCCTCGGGCCCGAAGGCGCAGGCCTGGACCCGTTCCTTGTGCACCAGGTCTGCCTGGAGCAGGGCCCGCTTCAGCACCCAGACCTGGGCACGCTCCTGCGCGGGCGCGGCGATCCGCGTCTCATCCCGGGAGAGCGCGAACGGCCCCGAGGCGTAGCTGACCAGCTCGAAGGCCTCGGGGGAGCTCTCGCTGAGCGACTTCTCGACGTAGATGGACGAATGGTCGAGCCGCACCAGCGTCCCGGACGACAGGGCCTTCACGTCCGTGGGAGGGAAGTTGGCTTCAACCTCCTTGCGCGCGCCAGAGCCCAGTTCCCACGAGACAAAGGCTTTGTTCGACGCGGCGACGACGGTGTCTGGCGTCAGCGCCAGCCCCAGGATGGGCGACGGCGCGGCCGCACCGGCGATGGGCGCAAGGTCCTCCATGGACCACACGCTGAGGGCGCCCTGGGTGGAGCCGCTGGCGAGCCACCGCCCATCCGGAGACAGGACCGTCACCGGGCCCTGCATGTGACGAGAGGGCACCTTGAGGGTCGGCCCATCGTCGCCGTCCGGCACGCTCCAGGTCCGCACCTGGCCCTCGTTGCCCAGCGAGTATGCGCGCGTGCCGTCGGCGGAGAAGCCCACCCACCGGCAGCCCGCGGGTCCGCGTCCCTTGCCGAACTCGTGCCGTCCCACGAAGTGCTTCACCGGCTTCAGCGTCGGCAGGTCCCAGAGCTCCACCTTGCCGTTGCCGTGGCCCACGAGCAGGTGCTCACCCGAGGGCGAGAAGGCCAGGGCCAGGACCCTGGTGCTCTTGCGCTTCGCCTGCGCCTTGCCGGTCCGCGCGTCGAACAAGCGGACCACGCCTTTCGACGACCCGGTCGCGAACCACGCGCCGTCCGCGCTGAAGGCGACGGCATACAGGTCTCCCTCCATCTCCTTGAGCTTATGGATGGCGGCGTGGCCCTCCACGTCACGGACGTGGGCCACGTTGTCTTCAATGGTGACGAACCGGGACCGGTCCGCGCTCATGCCGGCCAGGCGGAGGTGCTGCCCGTCCTCCAACGTCCAGACCACCGAGCCCTTCGCGGAGAGGCGGTGGATGATCCCCCACCCTCCCACGAGGACCTCTTTCCCTGGCAGCGCGTGCACCACCTGAAGGTGACCGTCTGCCTTGTGCTGTTTGACCGCGTTCCCGCTCGCCACGTCGAAAGACACCACGTGAGAGTGACCGTCATCCCCCGTGGAGAGGGCGGCCCACAGGTGCTTCGAGTCCGGCGAGAAGTCGATGCCGATGAACTCGCCGGGGACGTTGAAGGGGGCAGCGCCGTAAACGCGTCGAGCGGTCATGAGACAACTGCATACACAACAGGGACCCTCGCGGAAAGTGAACCCATGCTCACACCCGCGGCGTCCCTCGTCTCAGGTCGCGCCCGGCTTCCACGCGGACGCGGAGCGCAGCAGGCCCGCACCGCTCACGATGAGGATTCCGGTGAGGACCAGCACCGCGCCCACCGCGAAGGAGATGTCCGCCTGTTCTTTCAGCACGAGGATGCCCGCGCTGATGCCGAACAGGGGCGTCATGAATGAGAACACCGACAGGTTGGAGGCGAGGTAGTGGCGCAGGAGCCAGAACCACACGAGGTAGGTGGCGAAGCAGACGATGACGCACTGGAAGAACAGGCTCGCCCAGGCCACGGGGACCATGGTGATCGGGCCGGCCTGGCCCGTGAGAAAGGCCACGGGCAGCAGCAGCGCGGCGCCGCCCACCAGCTGATACAGCAGGGTCTGCGTGGGCGGTGCGTCGGACAGCGACGAGACGCGAATCACCACCGTGGTGGCGCCCCAGGACAGGCCCGCGAGCAGTCCCATCGCATCTCCGCGGAGCACGCCCGGGCTGAGTCCGCCTCGCAGCCAGCCGCCGCCAAAGGCCAGCGCGATGCCCGCGAAGGCCACGCCAATTCCCAGCCACTGCGTCCGCTTCAGCCGCTCGGAGGGCACGAACCAGTGCAGGCCCAGCGCGGAGAAGACGGGCGCGGTGTAGAGGAAGACGCCCATGTGCGAGGCGTTCGTGTGTCGCAGCCCCTCCGCCACGAAGAGGAACTCCAGGGAGAAGAGCACGCCCACGAGCATGCCGGCGCGCCACGGCCCGCGGCGCAGCAGCCCCCGCTCGCCCCGCACCCAGCACAGCAGCGCCACGAGCAGCGCGGCCACGCCCGAGCGCAGCGCCATCTGCATGAGGTTGGGGACGTAGGGAGCGGCCATCTTGACGGCCACCTGCTGGAAGCCCCAGATGGCGCACAGCACGACCATGGTCGCGAGCGCGAAGCCATCCGCGGGTTTTCGTTGGGAGCTCATGACTTCATCCTGCGGCTGACGGGGCGGATGGATATAGCGAGATTCCGACAACCCATCCCGAGAAGCCGCCATGGCGAAGCAGCTGCAGGTTCCCTTCACCTCAAAGCTTCCACACCCCGTGTATTTCCGGGCGGCGATCCTGCCCGCGGAGGCGGCCTATCCGCGACACCGCCATCCCTGGGGTGAGTTCGTCTACGCGTACAGCGGGGTGATGGAGCTCAAGCTGGCGGGCAGCCACTACCTCGCGCCCCCGCAGTACGGCATCTGGCTGCCGCCCGACCTGGAGCACCGGGGCATGAACCGCTTCGAGGCGAGCCACTGTTCGCTCTACCTCGACCCCGCGTGGTGCCGGGGGTTGCCCAGGACAGCATGCGCGATGGCGGTCAGCCCGCTGATGAAGTCCCTGATGGAACACCTGCGCACCCATGAGCTGGCGCAGCCACGCACCAGCGCCGAGCGCAGGTTGTTCCGGGTGCTCATCGACCAGTTGGCGCTGGCCCCCGCCCATGGCAGCTACCTGCCCATGTCCGATGATCCGCTCCTGCGTCCGGTCCTCACGGCGCTGGAGCAACACCCGGAGGATGAGCGCTCCCTGGCGGAATGGGCCAAGGAACTGCACACCACCGAGCGCACGCTGGAGCGTCGCTGCCAGCAGCGCCTGGGGTTGTCGTTCAGTGAATGGCGCCAGCGGCTGCGCGTGGTGAAGGCGCTCGCGATGCTGGAGCAGGGACACGCGGTGGAGGCCATCGCGCTGGACCTGGGCTACAGCAGCGCCTCCGCCTTCATCGCGATGTTCCGGCGGATGACGGGCACCACGCCGGACAAGGTCCGCGGCCACGGCTTCGTGGCGTCGTGAGGAGAGACGGTCAATCCGCCAGCAGCTGTTCCTTCGCGGCGGTCAGCCAGTCCTCGTTGCCGGTATCGAGCGCGAACAGGGCCAGCACCACCGGCGCCGTGGACAGCCGCTCCGCGACGTGCCGGACGATTCCAGGCCAGACCCGGCCCCCCGCCGCCGCGTAGTCCCGGAGGAGCCGCTCCAGGCCGGGCTCACCGAAGAGCTGGAGGTGCGCGCTCATGTCGATGGCCGGATCGTCCACACGCGCCTCGGTCCAGTCGATCATCCCCGACACCTGTCCCGAGCCATCCACCAGGACGTGGCCGGGATACAGGTCGCCATGGGTGGGCACGCAGAAGTCCGGCCAGCACGCGTCGTCGTCCAGCCAGGTCCGCCAGCGCCGCAGCCGCGCCGGGTTCACGTCGAGCTCCCGCGAGACTCGCGCCACGTCGTCGGCGACGGCCTGACGGGCCTGCTGGGGCGTCCGTGTCCGCATCCCCGCCTGGGCCGCTGCTTCCCCTGACAGCGCGTGCAGCGCGGCCAGGGCCCGGGCGAAGCTGCCGGTGAAGGCGTCCGAGCCCGGGTCGATCCTCCACTCCGGAGTGGCCGAGCCCTCCGGGACCACCAGGGCGGGGGAATCCACCAGCAGCGGGTAGGCGATGAGGTCCGTCGCCACCACTCGCCAGTCCGGCACCGCGAACGGCAGTCGGGATGCCCTGAGGAACGCGAGCGTGCGCACCTCCACCTGGACCTTGCGTGTCGCGTGCTCATGCCGGGGAATGCGCAGGACCCAGCGGGTGCCATCGCCCGCGCTGGCGATGGCAACCCGGAAGTCCAATCCCAGTTCATTGAACGCGATGGGGCCGGACAGTGACAGCCCATGCCGGGCCGCGAGCTCACGCACCCGGAGGTCGTCTGCGTCGGAGAGGGAGGAACTGCTCGGTTCGGACGGCGGGCTTTGGGGCTTCGACATGGCGTGACCTCGCACCCGGCCGCCTGCTCCGGGCTTAGGGTGTGTATAGCTCCGCCGTTGACAGATACCCGAGGGAGCCCCCCCATCCTCCCGCGATGAGGACCTGCCCGTCGGGCAGCAGCGTCGCGGACTGGTCCGAGCGCGGTACGACCATGGTTCCGGCAGGGATCCAGGTGCTCGTGGCCGGGTCGTACAATTGCGGAAACCGGCCCCCGACGACGAGCACCCTGCCACCGGGCATCAGCGTCGCGGTGTGGAGGGCGCGACGTTCGAGCATGGGGGCAATGGGGCTCCAGGTGCCCGTGGCCGGGTCGTACAGCTCCGCCGTCGCGAGACTGGAATCAAACTCGTCCACGCCTCCCGTGACGAGCACCCTGCCATCGGGCAGCAACGTCGCCGTTTGGAGGGCGCGTGCTTCAGTCATGGAGCCGGTGTTGCTCCAGGTGCCCGTGGCCGGGTCATACAGCTCCGCCGTCCTGGTGCTGCCAATTGAAGTAGTGAATCCCCCAGCGACGAGCACCCTGCCATCAGGGAGCAGCGTCGCCGTGTGGTTCCGACGCCACTCCGCCATGGAGCCGGTGTAGCTCCACGTGCCCGTGGCCGGGTCGTACAGCTCCGCCGTCGGGGGCGCGCCGGGAACGTCACTGCCTCCAGCGACGAGCACCCTGCCATCAGGGAGCAGCGTCGCCGTCTGGCTGGAGCGAGGTTCGGCCATGGTGCCGGTGGGGCTCCAGGTGCCCGTGGCCGGGTCGTACAGCTCCGCCGTCGCGAGGAAGCCGCTGGAGTTGAGTCCCCCGACGGCGAGCACCCTGCCATCGGGCAGCAATGTCGCCGTGAACTGCCAACGCCCTTCCGCCATGGAGCCTGTGTTGCTCCAGGTCCCCAGGGCCGGGTCGTACAGCTCCGCCGTCGCGAGGTAGTCGACATCCGAGGCGAGCCCTCCCACGACGAGCACCTTGCCGTTGGGCAGCAGCGCTGCCCTTTGGTCGGCGCGAGGCCCCGCCAGGGAGTCCGTCAGGGCCCAACTCCCCGAACAGGCCGGCAGCCCCGTCGCGGTGAAGGTTTGGGTGTCGGTCAGGTTGAACGCATTGGTGACAGTCACGGTGATGGAAGGAGGAGCGCTGGCACAGGAAGGAGCCGTCCAGGTGACGCGGCTGCGGAAGGGGTCACTGAGCGGCAGTTCCAGCCAGCCGGCGGTGGCCTCCCAGGAGAAGGTGAGCGCGGAACCCTCCGGATCGATGGCATTCACCTCGTAGGCGAACTCCTGGCCCGAGGTGGCCGTGTCCGCGGAGCGGTAGGAGCGGATGATGACGGGGGGAAAGTGATTGGCCGGAGGCGTGTCGCGGACGCACAGCGCGACGGTGCCGGTGTTCTGTCCGCCGCGCCCATCCGTGACGGCGACGGTCAGACTGCAGTTGTTACAGGTCCCCCCGGGCAGGGCCGAAGGCGTGAATTGAGCAGAACTGGAGGAGGCCTGGGCCCAGGTCCCGGCACAGGATGCGCTCCAGGCGTAGGAGAGGCTGTCACCGTCCGGGTCGGAAGCCGAGGCGGAGACAGACGTCGTCTCCCCGACGGCCAGGGACGTGGGGCTGGCACTGAGAGCGGTCACCCCGGGCGAACTGTTGAAGGAGAGGGACAGCTCCGCCTCCCCCTCCCCGTCCGCGGTGACGTTGACCGCCAGCGTGACGCTGGAAGCCAGGCCGCGCGAGTCCGTCACGGTCAGGATCAGGGTTGCAATGCCCGTAAAGCCAGGCGCGGTCCACGAAGTGGCGGCAGCCGAGGTATCGGAGAAAGAACCCGCGGTCGCATTCCAGGCGTAGGAGAGCGTATCTCCCGGATTGGGATCATGCGCGGTAGCGGTCAGAGCGATGGTGCCGCCCACCGCCACGGAGGTGGAGGAAGCCACCAGGGAGTCAATGACGGGCGCCTCATTGTCGAAGGGAGGCGGAGGGTTGAGCTGCTGAAGGGTGATGGCGACCAGGGTGCTCTGGTTCGCGTTGATGGTGACTCCCGTAACGACCCCTTCGAAGCTCAGGTCGCCGGAGAAGTTGAAGGCCTGGGCCACGAAGGTGCGATCAGCGCCTGCGGGGATGTTGCCAATGATTCCTCCCCACACGCCGTGGGTCGCAATCAGCTCCACGGTCACCGGCGGGATGTCCGGGCCGCTCGAGGTGACCAGGACGTAAAGGATGTCTGGGGCGAGCGCCTGGTTTGCAGAGACAGCGAAGCGGACCGAGCCGGTGTCCTTCGAGGAATCCGAGCAGCCCGCCAACAACGACACTGCGAGCGCGAGCACCAACGGAGTGAATGCCTTCTTCATGCGGCCGCCTCCCATTTTCCAATTCCTTGCAGTCAGCTGACTGGCTGACGTGGCGCGGAGTATTGGCAATGGGAGGCGGCGCTGGACATCACCCCGGTAGAGCACGCGCCATCGTTTGCCAGACGAATGCGGACGCTTGCTTGGGTGGCATCAGGGGACGGCGCTCACGTCCACGTCGACGACGCGGGGCTCCTCGGTGCTCGTCGTGCTGGTAACCGAGGGCATCTTGGCGGCCACCTTGAGCGTCAGCGCCCATCCGCCCGTGGCGAGCTGGGTGGGCACGTACTTCCAGGAGAGGTGCACGGGCCCCGTGGTCTCGCCCTCGGCCTGAAGCGCCGTGCGCGCCCGCTCCTCGATCTGCGCCGTCGTCAGCCGCGTCCGGAGCAGGTGGCCCGAGCGACCCAGGGCCGGCCAGGCGATGAGCGCGCGCTGGAAGCTGCCGTCTGGCCCGTGGGAGACCACCGCGCGGTGGCCCTCCACGCGAATGCCATTGATGGCGCGCATCACGAACGTCTTGTGGCGGTGGAGCGCGGGCACTTCGAGGCCCGCGGGGTCCTCGCTCTGGGTGAACGACTTCACCTGCCGCACCGCCCCAATCTCAGACGTGGGGATGCCCCAGCGCTGCAGGCGGGCCAGGGCGGTGCGCTGCAGGATCGCGGGCTCCTGCGGTGTCTCCGGGCCACTGGCGACCTTGTTCAGCACCAGCACCTGGCCTTCGGACGGGTCGCGCTCCAGCTTCCAGGACTGGGACTCCAGGTCCGCGCGGGAGCCCAGCGTGTCCGTCTGGGTGAAGGGCTCGGTCGTCCCCACCAGGGAACCCTGCAACGCGGCGTCACCAAACGCGGTGCTGGGAAGCAGCGCGGTGGGAATTCCTCCGGTGGGCGGCGTGGCGATCGCCGTGGAGTCGAAAATGAAGCCCACGGTCGCACGAGCGGACTGGGTGGTGACGGCGGCGGGATCCATGAAGGCACCGTCGTCGCAGCCAGACACGGCGGCGAGCGGCAGGACGGTCAGGAATCGGATGAGGAGATGGCTTTTCATGGCGGTTCGTTCTTTCTGTTCGAAGTCGAGGGGGGCGGTGATCACTCGGGCAGAATCTGCCCGCCGGAGGGGTCGCAGCCCCCCACGTAGAAGATGGTGGAGGCGACCTTGCGCCCGGTGGGCTTGCGGTCCCGCCAGCCGCCGGCCTCGAACATCGCCACGCGCTGCGCCTTGGTTTCACCGAAGACGATGGACACCGGGCAGTCGTCGTTGTCCACGACGTTGTCCGAGCCGTCGTCCCAGTCGTAGGCCTCGTCGATCCAGTTCTCGCCCGCGCCGTCGCCGCGCGAGTTCGCCACGTAGCGCTTCACGTAGTCCGTCACGAAGTTGCCGCACGACGAGTCGCCGTGGAAGGCATTCCACATGCTGAAGCCGCTGGTGGGCGTCACGAGCGACGTCCGGTACCCACCCTGCTTCCAGACCTGGTAGTCGCCAGACTGGCAGGCCTTCACGACGGCGATGTTCAGCTTGCCGTTGCCCAGGCTCATGTGGGTGTCCGTGACGGCGGAGCACGCATCCACGTTGGTCCCCATCACAAGCCAGCTGCGAAGGTTCGCCTCGCTGTGGCCACCGTGGGTGTGCACGAAGAGGACGTCCGCGTCGTCCACGCCGGCATTGAGCTGGGTGTCCTTCGCGTCGGCCGCGGCCCCCTTCGAGGCATCGGTCCAGAAATCCGTGCGCGCCACCGAGTTGTTGAGGGTGCGGACGTCCGTCCAGAGTCCGGAGCTCATGAGGGAGTTGAAGTAGTTGGCGAACGCCGCCGCCGTCTTCGTATGCACGGAGTGCGATTCGGCATTGCACTGCCCCGGGCCTCCGAAGTTGGCGATGCCGTAGACATGGGTTTCGTTCGCCAGGGCCGCCGCGGGCAGGAGCAGCGCGAGCGCCGCGCCCGTCCACTGGTGGGTCTGCTTCCGGAGTCTCATGGTCCGTCTTTCTCCCCGTCTGGGGTGTCGGTGATGGACCCTCAACGAAATCCGGGCGGAATTTCCCTCACCCCCCTTCGCGAGAAAGCCGGGTGACTGAACGGAGGACCAGGGGGTGTTAGGGTGGAAGGTCCCGTGAACGAACTGCCCCTGCCCAAAGAGTCCCACCTCAAACCCTTTCCACTCGTCGCGCCGCACCGGGTCGTCGCATGGCTCGTCTGGGTCGGCATCTTCCTCGTCGCCTACAACTATTTCAGCCGCAGCGGTGATGCGGCTCGGCAGGCCTTGAGGGAGCCACGTTTCTTCATCCCGTTCATCGTCACGGTCTTCCTGACGCTGTTCGCCTTCTTCTACTGGCGGATCCGTCGCTGGTTGACGACCTACAATCAGGCAATCGCCTTCCACAGCGCGGGGGACGAGAAGGAAGCCTCCCGCAGGTTCGAGGAGGCTGCCCGCCGCGCCACCCAGGGGGCACAGCGGGCGCTGTCGGTCGCCATGGTGGGTCAGTGCCAGTTGGCGCTGGGGGACACCGGGCGCGCACTGGAGCTCTTCGGCTCGGCGGAGCGCTCCGGAAAGCTCCGGAGCTCCATCCCGGCGATGTACCGGTGGATTCCCAACCTGATCGCCACCGTGCGCTTCGCCCAGGGGGACCTGGCCTCCGCGCGCGCCTGGGTGGAGGAGGGACGCAAGCGCAACGGCGACCTGCCACCCATCTACGCGCTGCTGCCGGAGGTCGCGCTCCTCTGCCGCGATGGCAACCCGGCCGCCGCCGTGTCCACGCTGGATGCACGGGCGGGCGAGGCGGATTCACTGGTGGGGCGGGACGCACGCCGGCTCAAGCTCCTCCGGGCCTTCGCCCTGGACGCTCTGGACCCGGTGAGCCACGCAACGGCCATCGACGCGAGCCTCGCGTCCATGCAGCCCGTGCGCCCCGGCGACTTCGAGCTCCTCTCCGCCCGGTGGCCCGAACTGCAAGCCTTCATCGAGCGGCGGGGACTCTCCCGCGCGGCGTAAGGAGGGAAGGATGCCACGCAACCAGCAGGAATACGGACTCAGTCACGCGGACCGCGTCGCTGAGATTGAGCTTAAGTTCGGACGCGACCAGGTGGAGCCCGTGCTCGCGCAGTTGAGCCGGGTCTCGAATCCCACCGACCGATTGCTGGGCGCCATTGTCGTCTGCGCCAGGGAGGGACATGTCGAGGAGATTGCCGGCCTGGTGTCGCTCGCCAACACGGATGCCACCAGGCTCATGAACGCCGCGACGGTCAAGGATGAGCGCGGTTAGAGGTTCCGCGCCAGCCGCTCCCGCGCCTTCACGATGGCCGCGGTGCGCGTCGTCACCTCCAGCTTCGAGAACACGTTGCGCAGGTGCCACTTCGTCGTGGAGAGCGCCACGTTGGAGCGCTCGCTGATCTCCTGGTTGCTCAGCCCCTGGGCCAGGAGCTTGAGCATCTGGAGTTCCCGCTCGGTCAGCGGCTCCAGAGGCGCGCTCGGCAGGGGCGCGATTCCGGCCGGCCCGCTGGGGCCCAGGGACAACAGGTCCTGGTACCGCTCGGCGTAACGGGCCGGAAGCACGTGGCTCAGCTTCCGCTGCGTGGCCGCCGCGACGATGACCTCCTGCAACCCCGGCGTCTCGTCGAACACGCCCCGGCTGAAGCCGAACCGGGGCACCAGCGCGAACCCCCGGTTCACCGCGGCGAACGCCGCCGCAGGGTCCCCCGCTCGCCAGTGACACACCGCCAGCGCGGCCAGCAGCGCCGTCTCCCGAGCCACGCAGCCCGCGTCATGCGCGCTGGCCCGCAGCGTCTCCAACAGCCCGTGCGCCCGGTCATGCCGCCCTCGCGCCATCAACACCCACGCCTGCGCCACTCCCAGCTGCTCCCAGGTCTCGTCGTAGAAGCGCCGCTCGCTCCATTCGCCCCGGCGCATGCGCTCGCCCAGGTCGAACTCCCGCGCCACCGCCTTCATCCTCGCGGGGGATTGCTCCACCAGCGACAGGCGGATCTTCTCGCCGCAGACGTGGGCCAGGAAGCGCGTCTGGTGCCCGCATTCGAGCACACTGTGCAGGTAGTCCAGGAGCTGCCAGGCCTCCGCGTACTTGCCTCGAATCGCCTTGATGCGGGCCAGCACCAGGTAGGCCACCGCGAAGGTCTCGAACACCGCGGCCTGTGACATGAGTGGGAGGACTTCGATGCAGAGCGCCTCGGCCTCGTCCAACCGGTTCTGGTCGTAGCGGGTGTTGGCCAGTGCCGTCGCCGCGTTCACCCACACCGGGTTGCGCCGTCCCCTGCTCGCGCGCTCGAACGCCGCCTCGCACCGGTCCGACGCGTCCTTCATGTGCCCCTGCGCCCGGTCCGCCAGCACGATGAGGACGTCCGTGTAGCCCACCATGTAGGGGTTGTTCAGCCCCTGCAGCGTCTCGCGCGCGACCGACGCGAGCCTGCGCATCGCATCGAACCGGTTCTGCCGGAGCGCCTGGTAGGCCTTCGCCGCGAGCACCGCGCCCGCCATGAAGACGTCCGGGTCCTCGTCCCCCGGTGTTGCCTCCAGCTCGATGCCAGACGCCGGGGCCGAGTCCGACAGGACGGCGTGCAGCAGCGCGAGCCTGGAGAGTTGTCGCGACAGCCGCTCGCGCTCCGGGTCCGCCGCGGCCGTCTGGAGCCGGCGCTGCGCGTCCTGCAGGGCCAGGGAGGCGGGCGCGAAGCCTCGGGACAGGATGAGGCACGCGATGCGCGCCACGCAGATGGCCGGCGCGTGGAAGGTCTCCTCCGCCGTCAGCTTCGCCGTCCAATGGAGCACGGAGGCAATCTCTCCCTCGCGCATCCACTCCTCCGCGCACCGGGCCGTGAGCTCCAGGCACCAGCCCCGGTCCCCCGAGGCGAACGCGTGCGTCAGCGCTTCGTCCGGCAGCGCATGCTCAGCGAACCACGCGCTCGCCTCGCGGTGCAGCCGGGGGATGCGGTCGCCATACGTGCACGCGAGCTGCGTGCGCAGGAAGTCGAGGAACAGGGGGTGGTACCGGTACCACTGCTGCTGCGTGTCGAGCGACTGGATGAACAGCTGCGCCCGCTCCAGTTCCGCCAGCAGCGCCGGCCCCTGGGTGATGCCCAGGAGCGCGTTGCACAGCTCCCCGTTGAGCCGGTCCACCACCGAGCTCAACACCAGGAACGCGTGCACCTCCTCCGTCTGCTCCCGCAGCACCACGTCCGCCAGGTACCTCGCCACGTCGTGATTGGAGCCGACGGCCTTGCGGAGCGCATCGCTCACGCTGGCGTGCTCGCCCGCCGTCAGAAGTGCCAGCTTCACGCCGGCCACCCAGCCCTCGGTGCGCGCGCGCAGGTACTCCACGTCCTCCGGATTGAGCGCGGCGCCGCACAGGCGCTGACCCAGCTCGTGGATGGCCTCCCCGTCCAGGCCCAGGTCGCGGCCGTCGAGCGTCACCAGCTGCTCGGTGAGCTTCAGCTTCGCCAGGTCCAGCTCCGGCGGGCTGCGCGACGAGACGATCCAGTGGACGTGCGGCGGAGCGTGGTCCAGCAGGTACGAGAAGGCCCGCACCAGCGAGCGCTCCCGCAGCACGTGGAAGTCGTCAATCACCACGACGAGCTCGCGCCCCAGGTTCCACAGGCTCCGCAGCACCACCGTCGTCGCATGGTCGAGCGGGGGCGCCACCTGCGCGTCCAGCTGGCTCGCGATGTACGCGTCGAACTCCGGGGCCGCGCGGCGGATGGCGCCGACGAGATAGGAGAAGAAACGCTCGGGCGCGTTGTCCCGCTCGTCGAGCGACAGCCACGCGAGCAACCGCGATCCGCCCACCTCGCGGTACCACTGCGTCAGCAACGTCGTCTTGCCCGAGCCCAGCGGCGCGGTCACCAGCACGAGCGTGCCGCCAACACCCCGTTCAATCTTCCGGAGCGCCGCGCTCCGCGACACGAGCACCGACGCCGTCCGCGGCGGCGTGAGCTTCGTCGGCAGCAGGTGCGAGAGCGGATCGCCCATGGGCACGTTCCCCCTGTGACCGATTGATTGCCCAAGTAGACCACGCGCCACTCGGGCGGGGACCGGGGCCGGGACGCCTCCAACGTCAACCAGCGAACACCGAAGTGCGTCTCATCCCCACACTCCCCATG